>CAYXOM010000361.1:0-3897 GCA_964466565.1 uncultured Mycobacterium sp. | reverse complement strand
ACCCCGACGTCGGGGGAGCAAGATGTTGCTGACCACGGTTGACGGACTATGGGCGCTCCAGGTCCTGTCGGGCATCGAGGATCTGTCGGCCGAACTCGGCCTGCGCCCACATCTGCCCAGCGCCGAGACACCGGAGACCGCTCGACGCCATCCGGTCTACGCCGATCTGCTCGCAGCCGGGGCAATCGGTTCCGCCGGGGACGTCGATCCTCCGATCCGCGAGTGGCTGACCGTTCTCTCGCGCCGTGACGTCGCCCTCGTCGTCGCGGCCCAGCAGTCGCCATCCGAAGCCGGCGCGATCCGACGGGCTCTCATCGCGCGCTTCGACCGTTGGTGGGTCGTCCTCGAGCGATCGCAGGAACTCGTACGGCTCGGTCCGGTCGGCGTCGCGACGTCGGAGCATGGGGCCGCGGAGTTGATCGCGGGCGAGTTGGCTCGCCTCTGTCCGGATCGCGACGCGGCCGATCTGAAGCCGGTGACGCTGGCGCGCGAGCAGATGCTCTCGGCTGTCCGTGACGGTGCGGGGATGGAAACGCTGTTGCGCAGCGAAGGGCTCGACGCCGATCAGATCAGGACGCTGATCATCGCTGCCGACACAGCCAAGACCACCCAGATCTCCATCGTCGCGGTTCAGGCGGAGTGGACTCGGCTGCACGTCGGTGCCGGGGCGGTCACGATCATCGACACGCCTCGAGGTCGACTGTTCTGCGAACACGCCAGCCGCGCGGGTCGCGACTGGATGATCGTCGCCCCCGGTTCCCTACCGGGCGTCTCCCGCGCGGTGGTGCGGATGTTGCGGAGGTTGCCTGCCAACAGCGGCTGGCACAGTCACAGGAGGGTCGTCTAGACATGCAGCAACCACGCCGATCGCCGGCAGGCCGGAGTATGGCTCTGGAACAGGAGTCGGAACCCGGCGGTGCTCACCCGATGGAGTCGGTGTCGGAGACACTGCGCATCTCCGACATGGTCACGCCCCGCAAGATCCCCCCGGGCTCGGGTTGGCGAAAGGTCGTCTACAGCTCGACCTTCAAGAGCGTAAACCCCGGCGAATCCCCCGCCGAACGCCATCTCAGGGAGTTGCGGGACCGCATTCGCAGGCACATTCGCAAGCAGTACGTGATCGCCTTCATCTCCGGGAAGGGCGGCGTCGGCAAGACCACCATGTCCGCCTGCGTCGGCGGCGCATTCCGGGAGTGCCGGTCGGACAACGTGGTGGCAGTCGACGCGGCTCCGGGCTTCGGGACCCTCGCCGGCCGGATTGACGAGTCCCCGCCGGGTGACTATGCCGGGATCCTCGACGACGACGACGTTCAGGGCTACGCCGACATCCGCGAACACCTGGGCCAGAACGGAGTCGGTCTGGACGTTCTCGCCGGAAACCGGTCCTCCGACCAGCCGAGGCCGCTGGCGCCGGAGATGTTCACCGGCGCCCTCGCGCGCCTGCGCCGAACGCACAGCGTCATCGTGGTCGATACCGCGGACGACCTCGAACACCCGGTGATGAAGGCCGTTCTGGAAAGCTGCGGCTCCCTGGTCTTCGTCTCGGGTCTCACTGCGGACACCTCGCTGCCGGTGACGCGGGCGATCGATCTCCTGCGTGCGATGGGTTATCACGATCTGGTGTCGCGCAGCATGGTCATCCTCAACGACAGCCGCAACAACGCCCGCAGAGATCTCACCGACTATCTGACCGAGCGCTTCACCCAGAGCGGGGCTGTGGTGGAGCAGATGCCCTACGACCCCCATCTCGCCAAAGGCGGGATCATCGACACCGCAAACGAGCTGAGAAAGCGGACCCGGGTGCGACTGCTGGAGATCACCGCCGCGATCGCCGACCTCTACACACCAGATGCAGACCGGGCGCAACGATGACGACGGTGTCGTTTCCGCCGCGGTGCGCTGTCGCCGTCGTCTGTGGGGATCACCTCTTCTCGCAGGTATATCCGGCGGCGGTTCCGATCGAGGCGTTTCTCGACAACGCCGTCGAACTGATCAGCGAGGACCTCAGACGCCGGGGCGGCCCGGAACTCGACCCCCTGGCGTCCTACGAGTTGCAGCGGGTCAACGGGACACGGCTCGACAGCGGCAGAACGCTCGACGACCTCGGTGTCGACGACGGATCGACCCTCGTACTCGCCTCCGCGGGCGACGGTGCGGCCTACATCCCGCACTACGAGTCGCTGTCGACGGGCCTGGCCCACGCCGGACGGTCGCTGTTCACCCCGGTCACCGCCGCCACCGCAGCGCACACCGCGGTGGGAATCCTCGGCCTCGTCCTCGCGACGATCGTCGCTCTGGCCGGTCGGGCGCGCAGCGGCGACACCGGACTCACACCCGCTCTCGTCACGATCGCCCTCGGCATCCTGGTGGCCGCCGGCGCGTTCGCCCTCTGGCGATGGTGGCCGGACCAGACCGCGCTCTGCAGCAGTCTGGCCTGGCTGGCGGCGCCGGCCCTCGCGGGTGGCGCCGCGATGGCCGCACCCGGACCCCTCGGCGGGGCGCATGTTCTCATCGGCTGCGTCGCCGCGGGCGCACTCGGCGGGGTCATCCTGAAGGCCACCGGCAGGACCATCACCCTGGGATGGGTGTGGCTGACGCTGTGCGGCATCGGTGCGCTCGTCGCAGCCGCCCGCGTCTGGCGACCCGTCCCCGCCCAGTTGCTGGGCATGTGCGCACTGATCGGGCTGCTGATCCTGCTGACGGCAGCGCCGACGATCGCGCTGCGGGCCGCCCGGATTCGCCCGCCACACTTCGGGTCGATCACGGGGCGGGACCTTTTCCGCCGGCGGGACGGAATGCCCGCCGATGTCGTCGCACCGGTTGAGGACGAGTCCGGCGACGACCTGCCGGTGGATGACACTCCAGCAGGCATCACGATCGCTCAGGCGGCCGTCCGGGCGAACGCGGTGCTGACCGGGATGTGCATCGCCGCAGCCGTCGCGCTACCGGCGGCGGTATGGGCGGCACTGATGCCCGGCGAGCCACGCGCCACGGCGGCGGCGGTGTTGGCGTCCCTCTTCGTCGTCATCTTCATCAGCCGCGCCCGCTCTTTCACCGATCAACGTCAGGCGGTTGCGCTGGTTCTGGGCGCGGCGGCCGCGATCTGCGCCGGCGTCGGCCGCTACGTCCTGCACCAGCAACCTCCGGCACAGCCTGCGCTGCTGTGGGGCGCCGGGGTTCTCGTCGCGTTCGCCGCCGCGGGCCTCGCCGCGGGCCTTCTCGTCCCCGTGACGCGCTTCACGCCGCTGATCCGCATGGCGGTCGAATGGCTGGAGCTTGCCGCGATCGTCGTCGCCCTGCCCCTCGCCGCCTGGATCGGGGGCCTCTTCGCCTGGGTCCGCATGCGATGAGCGGTATGCCGATCGCGTTGATCACCGTGGCCGCCGTAGCGGGTGGGAGCCTGATCGGCGTCACTTCCGCGCACCGGGCCGACGCGATGCCCCCGCCTGTCGTAGATCCCGCATTCGTGCCCACCGACGGACCACCGGGCCCGGAGCAGCCCATGCGGCAGAGCACTCTGTGCGGGGACACGGTGAGCAGCGGAACACCGGACGTGGCTCTACCGGCGCCCGGCTTCACCATGCTCAACATCAGGAAGGCGTGGGAGTACTCCACGGGAAACGGTGTTCTCGTCGCTGTCATCGACACGGGCGTCAGTCCCAGCCCGCGCCTGCCGGTGGTCGCCGGCGGCGACTACGTCCTGGGCGGGGACGGATTGGACGACTGCGACGCGCACGGCACAATCGTCGCGTCGGTGATCGCCGCAGCGCCGCGGGGGATCGCGATGCCCCCGCCGATGCCCCCGACTCCCGCCTCGCTCCGCGGCATGCCCGCGCCGCCGGACAGGCCCCGGGCAGGATCGGCCGTCCCGGGACCCCCGGACGGGGTCGCCGGCGT
>CAYXOM010000360.1:0-8030 GCA_964466565.1 uncultured Mycobacterium sp. | reverse complement strand
TGTGTCTGCTCGCGCCAGAGGGCGGGAGAGCTAGAGGACGGCCACGCACGCTCGGGCGATCGCGAGCTCCTCGTCGGTCGGGATCACCAGGACGGCGGTCGGGGAGTCGTCGGTGGAGATGCGGCGCGCGCAGCGCTGAGCGCTGTCGTTGCGGTCGGGATCCAGTTCCACCCCGAGGGCGCCCAAGCCGCGCAGTGCGTCGCGGCGCACCGCCGCGTCGTTCTCCCCCACGCCGGCGGTGAAGGTGATGACGTCGGTCCGGCCCAGGACCGCAAGGTACGCGCCGAGGTACTTGCGCAACCGGTGGATGTAGACCGCGTAGGCCAGTTCGGCGTCGGCGTCGCCGGCCGCGATGCGCTGGTGCACGACCCGGAAGTCGGCCTCCCCGGACAGGCCCAGCATTCCGGAGCGGCGGTTGAGCATGGTCTCGATCTCCTCGACACCCAGTTGCGCTGTCCGCCACAGGTAACCGATGACGCCGGGGTCGATGTCACCGGCCCGGGTGCCCATCACCAGGCCCTCCATCGGGGTCATGCCCATCGAGGTGTCGACCGGACGGCCGGCCGCGATCGCCGAGGCCGACGCGCCGTTGCCCAGGTGCAGCACGATCTGGTTGAGCGACTCCACCGGCGCGCCGAGGAACCGGGCCGCCTCGCGGCTGACGAACTCGTGCGAGGTGCCGTGGAACCCGTAGCGCCGGATCCCCCAGGCGGCGGCCACCGTCCGGTCGATCGCGTAGGTCGCCGCCGCGGCGGGCAGGTCGTGGAAGAAGGCGGTGTCGAACACTGCCACGTGCGGCAGGTCCGGCAGCAGCCGGCGGGCCACCTCGATGCCCAGGACGGCCGGCGGGTTGTGCAGCGGGGCCAGCGGAGCCAGTCCGCGCAGCGCCTCGACCAGCGCGTCGTCGACCAGGGTGGACCGGTACAGGTCGGGCCCGCCGTGCACCACCCGATGACCAACCGCCACCATCGGCAGGCCCGCCGCGTCCTGCCCGCCCGGGGCGATCACCTCGAAGGCGGCGCGCAGGGCCCCGTCATGGTCGGGGGCGCCACCGGGTTCGCCGATCCGCTCGACGATCCCGTCGACCAGGGCCTCGCCGGTGTCCGGGTTCACCAATTGGTACTTCAGCGACGACGATCCGCAGTTGAGCACCAGGACCGTACGGCTCACCGGTCCCCCTGAGCCTGGACCGCGGTGATGGCCACCGTGTTGACGATGTCATCGACCAGCGCGCCGCGGGAGAGGTCGTTGACCGGTTTGTTGAGGCCCTGCAGCACCGGCCCGATCGCGATCGCGTCGGCGCTGCGCTGCACCGCCTTGTAGGTGTTGTTCCCGGTGTTGAGGTCCGGGAAGATCAGCACCGTCGCCCGGCCGGCCACCTCCGAGCCGGGCATCTTCGCCGCCGCGACGGTCGGATCCACCGCGGCGTCGTATTGGATCGGGCCCTCCACCAGCAGCTCCGGTGAGCGCCGGCGGACCAGTTCGGTCGCCTCCCGGACCTTGTCGACCCCCGCTCCGCTGCCCGAGTCGCCGGTCGAGTAGGACAGCATGGCCACCCGAGGGTCGATCCCGAACTGGGCGGCGGTGTGCGCGGAGCTGATCGCGATGTCGGCGAGCTGCTCGGCGGTGGGGTCCGGGACGATCGCGCAGTCCCCGTAGGCCAGTACCCGGTCGGCCAGGCACATCAGGAAGATGCTCGACACCGTCGAGACACCGGGCTTGGTCTTGATGATCTCGAACGCCGGTCGGACGGTGTGCGCGGTGGTGTGCGCCGCCCCGGAGACCATTCCGTCGACGATGTCGTTGTGCACCAGCATGGTGCCGAAATAGGAGACGTCGCGGATGATCTCGCGGGCCTGCTCCAGCGTCACGCCCTTGTGTTTGCGCAACTCGGCGTACTGCTCGGCGAACTGTTCGCCCAGTTCGCTGGTGCGCGGGTCGATCACCGTCGCCCCGGCCAGGTCGACCCCCAGCTCGGCGGCCCGGGCCCGCACCTGGTTCTCTTCACCGAGGATGGTCAGCTCGGCCACCGAGCGCACCAGCAGCCGCCCCGCGGCCTGAAGGATCCGGTCGTCGTCGCCCTCGGGAAGCACGATGCGGCGCCGGTCGGCGCGGGCCCGCTCGGTCAGCTGGTGGGTGAACATCTGCGGGGTGGTCACCGACGGGATCGGGATGGCCAGCCGGGCCAGCAGGTCCTCGACGTCGACGTGGCGCTCCACCAGTTCGATCGCGGTGTCGATCTTGCGCTGGGAGGCCGCGGTGACCCGGCCCCGGGCGCCGGCCACCGCGCCGGCGGTCTCGAAGGTGCGCAGGTCGGTGGCGATCACCGGAAGACGCAGCCCCAGCCCCGTCACCAGCTTGATGATCGACGGGTTCAGCGGCAGGCCGCCGTTGAGGATGGCCGCCGACAGCGACGGAAAACCCTCGGCCGCGTGCGCGCTGGCGACCGCGAGGATGACGTCGGACCGGTCACCGGGGGTGATCACCGCGGCGCCCTCGGTCAGCCGCTCCAGCACGTGGTCGGCGGTCATCCCGGCGACCATCACGCCCATCACCTCGCGGCCCATCAGCGACGGGTCGCCGTGTACCAGCCGGCCCTGCACCGCGGTGCACAACTCGGCGACCGTCGGTGCGACCAGCAGCGGCTCCTCGGGCAGCACGTAGACCCGCGGCCCCAGACCCTGGCAGGCCGCGAGCACCTCGGGCATCTTCTCCGGCTCGCAGCGGTTTGCCACCACGGCGGCGGTGTGCGTGTGCTGGGTGTTGAGTTCGGCGACGCACATCTCGATGACCGCGGCGACCTCGGCCGGGGTGCGACCGGTCGCGCGTACCGACAGCAGCACCGGTGCGCCGAGGTTGGCCGCGATGCGGGCGTTGACGCTCAGCTCGGTCGGGGAGGCCACGTCGGTGTAGTCCGACCCGACGATCACCATCGCGTCGCAGCGGTGGGCCACCGCGTGGTAGCGGTCCACGATGTCGGCGATCGCCCCGTCGGGTTCGGAGTGCAGCCGCTGATAGGTCACCCCGAGGCAGTCCTCGTAGCTCAGGCCGGCGTCGCTGTGGGCGAGCAGGAGTTCCAGGATGTAGTCGCGGTCCTCCCGGCGGGTGATCGGCCGGAACACGCCCACCTTGGGGACCAGCGCCGACAACCGGCGCAGCAGACCAAGGGCGATGGTGGACTTGCCGGTCTCCCCCTCCGGGGAGGCGATGTAGATCGAGGTGGCGGTGGGACTCACGCCATCAGCATGACCCACCGCGGCAGCGGCCGTGGGGCGTTAACCGAGTTTTCGCAACCGCGGAAGCAGGTCGCGTTCGAAGAGCTCGAGGAAACGACGCTGATCGTGGCCGGGTGCGTGGAACACCAGGTGGTTGAGCCCGTAGTCGACGTACTGCGCGACCTGCTCGACGGCCTCGTCGGGGTCGGCGGAGACGATCCAGCGCCGGGCCACCTGCTCGATCGGCAGCTCGTCGGCAAGCCGTTCCATTTCCATCGGGTCAGACACGCTGTGCTTCTGCTCCGGGGTCAGCGACAGCGGCGCCCAGAACCGGCAGTTGTCCAGCGCCGCCTCCGGGTCGGTGTCGTAGGAGATCTTGATCTCGATCAGCTTGTCGACCGCATCGAGGTCGCGGCCGGCCGCGGCGGCCCCCTCGGCGACCGCCGGCAGCAGTTTGTCGGTGTACAACTCTGCCCCCTTGCCGGAGGTGCAGATGAAGCCGTCGCCGGCCCGGCCGGCGTACTTGGCGACCACCGGGCCGCCGGCGCCGATGTAGACCGGCACCCCGCCCTCGGGCACGTCGTAGATGGAGGCGCCCTTGAGGTGGAAGTACTCCCCCTCGAAGTCGACCCGCTCGCCCCACCACAGCTGGCGCATCAACTTCACCGACTCACGCAGACGGGCGAAGCGCTCCTTGAATTCCGGCCACTCGACGATCGCCCCGGTGGCTATCTCGTTGAGCGCCTCGCCCGTGCCGACCCCGAGGACCACCCGGCCCGGGTACAGACATCCCATGGTGGCGAACGCCTGAGCGATCACCGCGGGGTTGTAGCGGAACGTCGGGGTGAGCACCGAGGTGCCGAGGACGACGCGCCGGGTGCGCTCCCCGACGGCCGTCATCCACGTCAGGGCGAAGGGGGAATGGCCGCCCTCGTGCCGCCACGGGTTGAAGTGATCGCTGACCCACACGCTGTCCATGCCGTGCTCCTCGGCCAGGACGCCCAGTTCGACCAGTTCGCGGGGGCCGAACTGCTCAGCCGATGCCTTGTATCCCAGCTTCAATTCCGCCATCCCTTGTTTCTACTCCACCGACCTATGCTCGGGCGATGGCCCCGACGCTCACTGCTGTCAGCGGGCGTGTGCACATGGCGTGGAGCCCCCTGGTGAATTGGACGCTGATCAGTGACGATTCCGGCGTCGTGCTGATCGACGCGGGTTTCCCCGGCAGTCGTGACGATGTCCTGACATCACTGCGGATGCTGGATCGCCGACCCAGCGACGTGCGGGCGATCCTGCTGACCCACGCCCACATCGACCACCTCGGCGCTGCGATCTGGTTCGCCACCGAACACCGCACCCCGGTGTACTGCCACGCCGACGAGGTGGGCCACGCCAAACGCGAATACCTGCAACAGGTCTCACCGGTTGAACTGGCGGCCCAGGCCTGGCGGCCACGTCGGCTGGCCTGGTCGGCGCAAGTCGCGCTTAAGGGCGGCCTGGTCCGCGCCGGCATCCCCTCGGTGCGGGCACTGACCGCCGGCGTCGCCGCCGGGCTGCCCGGCCGGCCGGTAGCCCTGCCCACGCCGGGCCACACCAGCGGACACTGCTCCTACCTCGTGGACGGGGTGCTGGTCACCGGCGACGCGCTGATCACCGGGCACCCCCTGGTACGGCGATCAGGTCCACAACTGCTGCCCTCGATGTTCAATCACAGCGACGCCGACTGCCGGCGCAGCCTGGAGGTGCTCACCGGCACTCAGGCCGAGACGCTGATTCCCGGGCACGGCGAGATCTGGCGCGGGCCGATCGCCGAAGCGGTACGGCAGGCCACCGCCTGACGACCCCTACCGGGGCAGCAGCTTCTCGAAGGCCATGGCGTAGGCCTCCCCACCGGGCCGTGGCCCGCCCAGTCGGGTGTATCCGGCGGCGGTGTAGAGCGCCTCGGCCTCGGGCTGCCGGTCGCCCGTGGTGAGGTAGACCCTGCGATAGCCCATGGCGGCGATGCGGGTCTCCAGTTCCGCCAGCAGCAGACGCCCGTAGCCACGGCGACGGTGCTGCCGATCCGTCCAGATCCGTTTCAGCTCTGCGGTGTCGTCGCCCTCGACGACGCCGAACCGGCGGAAGGCGCCGCCGGTGACGGGCCGACGGCCCAGCAGGCCGATGAGCATGCCGCCGTGCGGCGGCGCGAACTCCCGGGCCGGCTGACCGCGCAGCCATCGCAACATCCCCGCCTCGGTGCTGTCGTAACGGGTCGCGTACTCGACGGCGAGTTCGGCGATCAGCGGTGCGGCGAGCTCGTCATCCTGACCGACCTCGACGAACGTCGGCCTCACGGGAACTCCGGGCGCGCCAGACCCGGCCGGTAGGCCTCCAGCTCCACGGCCTCGTCGTCCTTCTCCATCGCGATCCACGCGACACCGGCTAGCTCAGCGCGCGGTTCAGGTCGGCGATCAGGTCGTCGGTGCCCTCCAGGCCCACCGACACCCGCACCACCCCGTCGCCGAGGCCGATGGCGGCGCGGCCCTCCGGACCCATCGCCCGGTGGGTGGTGGTGGCCGGATGGGTGATCAGGGTCTTGGCATCGCCGAGGTTGTTGGAGATGTCGATGATCGCCAGCCTGTCGAGGACCTCGAAGGCCCGCTGCTTGCCGGCGCCCTCGGGTGCTTCGAGTTCGAAGGTGACCACGGTGCCGCCGCCGGACATCTGACGCTTGGCCAGGTCGTGCTGCGGGTGCGAGGCCAGATAGGGGTAGCGCACCCAGCGCACCGCGGGATGCTGCTCGAGGAACTCGGCAATCCGGTGTGCGGAGGCGTTGGCGTAGTCCACCCGGACCGACAGCGTCTCGAGTCCCTTGAGGAGCACCCAGGCGTTGAACGGGCTCAGTGCCGGGCCGGTGTGTCGCATCAGCTTCTGCACGGGGCCGTCGATGTACTCCTTGTCACCCAGGATCGCACCGCCCAGCACCCGGCCCTGGCCGTCGATGTGCTTGGTGCCCGAGTAGATCACCACGTCAACCCCGAGCGGCAGCGGCTGCTGCAGCAGCGGAGTCGCGAACACGTTGTCGCACACCACCTTCGCGCCCGCGGCATGCGCCATCTCCGAGACCGCCGCGATGTCCACCAGTGACTGCATCGGGTTGGACGGAGTCTCGAAGAACACCGCGGTGGCCGGTGTGCTCAACGCCTTCTCCCAGGCCCCGAGATCCTCGCCGTCGACGAGCACCGTCTCCACGCCCCACCGGGGCAAGATCTCGGTGCACACCACGAAGCAGGAACCGAACAGGCTGCGGGCGGCCACCAGCCGGTCGCCCGCACCGAGCAGCGCGCCGAGCCCGGTGAACACCGCGGCCATTCCCGAGGAGGTGGCGAAGGCGGCCTCGGCGCCCTCGATCAGCCGAAGCCGCTCCTCGAACATCGCGATGGTCGGGTTGCCGTAGCGGGAGTAGACGAAGCGGTCCACTTCGCCGGTGAACGCCCGCTCCGCCTCGGCCGCCGACTCGTAGACGTACCCCGACGTCAGGTAGATCGCTTCGGCGGTCTCTTCGAAGGCCGAGCGCAGCAGGCCGCCGCGCACCCCGATGGTGGCCTGGCTGACTCCGTCGGGCAGGGGTTCGGGGGTCCGGACGCTCATGACTGGCGCCAGGGCAGGCCGACGGCCCGCCAGCCGCCGACGCCGCGGTGGTTCCGCTCGTCGATCTGGCCCTCGAAACCGTCGGTGACGTTGTAGGCCGGGGAGATCCCGGCGGCGGTGGCCACCTCGGCGGCCAGCGCCGAGCGCTTGCCCGACCGGCACAGGAAGACCACCGGACGCTGGGCCTCGGTCAGGCCGGCGGCCAGCAGGTCGTCGACGAAACCGTCGTTGTGGCGGCCGTCGGCGTGGTTCCATTCGACGAACAGCGGCTCCCGGCCCAGCGCGGAGAGGTCGGCCACGCCCACCCACTCCCACTCGGCGGTCGTCCGGCAGTCCACCAGCACCGCGTCGGGATTCTCGCGCAGCAGCGCCCAGCAGTCCTCGGGGGTGATGTCGCCGGCATAGCTCACGCGCGTGAGTGTGACACATTCCCCCGCGCCCCCGCGGCAGGGCTTCCCCGGCCTCAGGGCACGGTGAGCGCACTGGTCGGCACGCACCCGCCGGCCTCGGGTTCCTCGCCGACCATGGCCTCGGCCATGAAGGAGCGCAGCAGGTCGATCGCCTCGATGATCTTTCGGCCGTTCAGCGAGTAGTAGATCGTGTTCCCCGACCGTGAGGTGCTGACGACGTTGCGCGCGCGCAGAATCGCCAGATGCTGACTGGTGTTGGGCTGGGAGAACCCGAGTTCCTCGGCGATCTCCCCGACCGAGCGTTCGCCGTCGCGCAGGGCGTCGATGATCAGCAACCGCTTGGGGTCGGCGATGGCTCTGCACAGCCGGGCGTGAAGCGCGTACATCTCGGTGGCGCTGTCGCTGGGCACGACGATTACTCTAGGGAATCCCGCCCGGCGAGGAGACCACAACCGCAGCTGTATGCGCGAAGACTCATATAGGGTGGGAGCAGCCCCACGGAAGGGATACGCCGACGATGAGATACGGCTTCGCCATCGACCAGCGCACCTGCATCGGCTGTCATGCCTGCACCGTGGCCTGCAAGACCGAGCACGAGGTGCCCGTCGGGCAGTTCCGGACCTGGGTGAAGTACGTCGATCAAGGGGTCTTCCCGAACACCACACGGGACTTCGGCGTGATGCGGTGCAACCACTGCACCGACGCGCCCTGTGTGACCATCTGTCCCACCAAGGCGCTGTTCAAGCGCGAGGACGGCATCGTCGACTTCGACAAC
>CAYXOM010000359.1:0-3692 GCA_964466565.1 uncultured Mycobacterium sp. | reverse complement strand
GTGTTGAGCACCTCCACGGTGACCCCGCCGTACTGGGTCAGCACGTCGCCGGGCCGCTGTGCGGTGGCCGAGGGCATATTCTCGGCCATCGGGACGGTGGCGATGACATCGATCGGCAGTTCGCGGTCGGCGACGAGCAGCATGGTGGCGATCACCGCGGCCGCCCCCGCCATGTCGGAGGTCATGTGGTGCATCTGGGCGGCGGGCTTGATCGAGATGCCGCCGGTGTCGAAAGTGATCCCCTTGCCGACCAGGGCGACCTTGCGGGCCTTCGTGCGGCCCTTCGTGCGGCCCTTCGCGCCGCGATAGGTCATCCGGACCAGTCGCGGCGGGTTGGCCGAGCCCTTGCCCACGCCGACGATGCCGCCGTAGCCGGATTTGGCCAGGGCCTTCTCGTCGAGCACCTCCACGGCCAGTCCGGCCGAGGCGCCCAGCGCTTTGGCCCGCCGGGCGAACTCGTCGGGATGGAGGTGGCTGGGCGGGGTGTTGACCAGATCCCGTGCGGTCGCCACCGCGGCGGAGATCGCGACCGCACGGGCGGCGGCGCGTTTGGCGCCCCTGCCGGTCGTCAGGGCGGTGATCGAGGACAGCGTTGGTTCGGTAGGGGCGGTCTTGGCGCTGCGGAACTCGTGAATCTGGTAGGCGCCCAGGATCAACCCCTCCACGGCCGCCTCGAGGTTCAGCTCCGTGAGCGTGGTCAGCACCGACTCCACTCCGGACAGGGCGCGCGCCGCCGCCCCCGCGGCCCGGCGGACCGTCTCGGCCGGCCACTGTTCGCGCGGTGCGCCCAGGCCGACGGCGAGGACGCTGGCCACCGGCAGCGCAGCCACCCTCAGCCGGGTGAGTTGTTCGGGGGCCCCCTTTGCGCCCACGGCCTGCAGGGCCCCGGTGATCTCGGCGGCCGCCTCGGCGCCTATCAGCTGCTCGGCCAGGACCGTGGGCGGGCCCTCCTCGGCGGTGGCGACCGGGACGATCAGCACCGCGCCGGGGTCGCCGGCGCCCAGTGCGCTCGCGACGGTGACGCGGGGGGCCTGGTAACCGGGTTGGGTGCTCACCAGCGCCACCCTAGGCGGTGGGCAGGGCTAGGGTTGGGCGGCGTGACCGACGCCACCGATCTGCTGCACGGACCGCTGGAGAGCCGGCACCGCGAACGCGGGGCGTCCTTCGCGGCCTTCGCCGGCTGGCTGATGCCGGTCTCCTACGCCGGCACGGTGGCCGAACACCACGCCACCCGGCGGGCCGCCGGGCTGTTCGACGTCAGCCATCTGGGCAAGGCACTGGTGGCCGGTCCCGGCGCTGCGGACTTCGTCAACGGCGTCCTCACCAACGACCTCGGGCGGATCGGTCCGGGACGTGCGCAGTACACCCTGTGCTGCACACCGGACGGCGGCGTCGTCGACGACATGATCGCCTACTTCGTCGGTCCGGACGAGATCTTCCTGGTGCCCAACGCCGCCAACACCGCCGCCGTGGTCGAGGTGCTGGAACAGGCGGCGCCGCCGGGGATCTCGGTGCGTAACGAACACACCGGTCACGCCGTCCTGGCCGTCCAGGGCCCGCAGTCGGGCGAGGTGCTGGCCGCACTGGGCCTGCCCTGGCAGATGGACTACATGGCCTTCGCCGACGCGGTCTACCGGAACGCGGGAGTGCGGGTCTGCCGCACCGGCTACACCGGAGAGCACGGCTACGAACTGCTCCCGGCCTGGGAGGGTGCGGGGGTGCTGTTCGACGCGCTGGCCGAGCAGGTCGGCCTGCGCGGCGGCGAAGTGGCCGGTCTGGGTGCCCGCGACACGCTGCGCACCGAGATGGGCTATCCGCTGCACGGCCACGAACTGTCGGCAGAAATCTCGCCGGTCGCCGCGGGCTGCGGGTGGGCGGTGGGCTGGTCCAAGCCGGACTTCCGCGGGCGCCAAGCCCTGCTGACCGAGAAGCAGGCCGGCCCGAAACGCAGACTGCGCGGCCTGCGGGCCCGCGGCCGGGGGGTGCCCCGGGCCGGAATGGCCGTGCTCGACGGCGCCGCGGAGGTGGGGACGGTCACCTCCGGGACCTTCTCCCCGACGCTGGGCGCCGGGATCGCGCTGGCGCTGCTGGACACCCGGGTGGCCGACGAGCAGGTGCTGGCGGTGGACGTGCGCGGCCGGCCGCTGGAATGCGAGGTGGTCCGGCCGCCGTTCGTCGGGGTCCGGACCCGCTGAGCATTCCGCGACGCGGGTCGGGTGCGGCGATACACTCGCGGCTATGTCTGCGGCCGCCCCGGAGTTCGCCGTCGAACGCAGCGCGCGCCCGGCGACCAGGCAGCAGCGTGAGGCGATCCTGGCCGAACCCGGATTCGGCAGGTACTACACCGACCACATGGTCTCGATGCTCTACACCGCGCAGCGGGGCTGGCACGACGGCCGGGTGCTGCCCTACGGGCCGATCACGCTGGACCCCTCGGCGATCGTTCTGCACTACGCGCAGGAGATCTTCGAGGGCCTGAAGGCCTACCGGTGGGCCGATGGATCGATCGTGTCGTTCCGGCCCGAGGCCAACGCGGCCCGGCTGCGCGCGTCGGCGCGCCGCCTGGCCATCCCGGAACTGCCCGAGGAGATCTTCCTCGAGTCGCTGCGCCAACTGGTCGGCGTCGACCACGAATGGGTGCCGCCGGCCGGCGGCGAGCAGTCGCTCTACCTGAGGCCCTTCGTGATCGCCACCGAGCCCGGGCTGGGGGTGCGGCCGTCCGCGGAGTACCGCTATCTGGTGATCGCCTCGCCCGCCGGGGCGTACTTCACCGGCGGGATCAAGCCGGTGAGCGTGTGGCTGTCCACCGAGTACGTGCGCGCAAGCCCGGGCGGAACCGGCGCGGCGAAGTTCGGCGGGAACTACGCCGCGTCGCTGCTGGCCCAGGCCGAGGCCGCGGCGCACGGCTGCGACCAGGTGGTGTGGCTGGACGCGATCGAGCGCCGCTACATCGAGGAGATGGGCGGGATGAACCTGTTCTTCGTGTTCGGCAGCGGCGGTTCGGCGCGGCTGGTGACCCCGGAGCTCAGCGGGTCGCTGTTGCCCGGGATCACCCGCGACTCGCTGCTGCAGCTGGCCGGCGACGCGGGATTCCCGGTCGAGGAGCGCAAGATCGACGTCGAGGAATTGCGCAAGGGCACCGCCGCCGGTGACATCACCGAGGTGTTCGCCTGCGGCACCGCGGCCGTGATCACCCCGGTGGCCCGGGTCAAGTACGGCGAGGGCGAGTTCACCGTCGGGGACGGCTCACCCGGCGAGGTAACCATGGCGTTGCGCGACACCCTGACCGGGATCCAGCGCGGAACCTTCGCCGACACCCACGACTGGATGACGCGCCTGCGCTGAGGAGTTCGCCCACGGACCCGGTCGTGCGACGACGACGTGTCATTCCCCGGTGCCGACGACCAGCCCGACCGCGGTCAGGGTGGTGGCGACCTCGACCGCCGCACCCATCACGTCGCCGTTGACACCGCCGAACCGGCGCACGCAGTGCGCGATCAGCAGGGCGCAGACGCCCAGCGCGAGCAGCACCGCGGCGGGACCCTGCCACGGCCGCGGCGTCGCCGGTACCGCTAGGGCGGCGGTCACCGCCACCCACCCGAGCAGCACCGGAAGCCGCTGGCTGCCCGCCACCCGGGCTCCCAGCCGGCTGCCGGTGGCCGCGGGCACCCCGCGCCGCGCGGCCAGCAGAG
>CAYXOM010000358.1:0-4450 GCA_964466565.1 uncultured Mycobacterium sp. | reverse complement strand
CTGAGCACCGTGCCCCACGGGGTGATCCCGCCGGCGCAGTTGTTCAGCGAACCGGTCACCGCCCGGCCCGACGGATCGGCGTCGGTGACCACGAACTCGCTGCCCGCTGCCGGCCCGGTGAGCACGAACGGGCTCTCGGCGGTCAGCCGCCGGTTGTACCGGCCCAGGATCGGGGTGAGGCCATCAGGGCCGCGTTCGACCTCCACGACCGACAGGCCGTGTGCGGCCAGGGCGATCTCGACCTGCTCGCGGGTCGGGTTCTCGGCGTCGTAGCCGGGGAACATGAACTGCTCGGTGGTGTACTCGTGGCTGACGACGAGCAGGTAACGGTAGGGGGAGTCGGGTATTGGCAGCAGGCCGGCGAAGTCGTTGTTGAAGCCGAACTGTCCGCGCTGGGCTGCGGCGGTCTGATTGCGGACGTCGAACTGCGGGGCGCCCGCCACGACGGGGTCACCCCAGCGGATCACCACGTTCTGCCGGTACCCGTCGGGGATGACGACGGCGTCCTCGCTGTTGGGCGCCACGGCGGCGAAGTTCATCCCGGGTGGGGGAGCCGACGGCGCCGACCGGTCCGGCAGAGCGGTGTCGGCGGCTCTCGAGCAGGCTGCCAGCGCCGGTCCGGCGGAGACGGCCAGCACCGTCACGCCGGCGGCCCGGAGCAGTGAGCGCCGCGACAGCGCGCGTCCGATGTCGCCGACGATGTCGCCGAAGTATTCGTTGTCACTGGTGTTGGGGGCCGGGTGTGCGCAGGCGTCCCCGCAGCGATGCCGGCAGGTGACGCGTTGCCGGGCCGACCGTCCGTCGTGGCGCATCAGCAGGTTCAGCGGAATCAGGGCCATGTGCCCGACGCTAGGAGTCCGCGGCGATCACCAGGCGAGCAACAGGTGAACGCCGGGCGAACCCGTCGCTCAGCGCAGCGCGGCCCGGCCTCGCACCCGCCCGAGCGCGATCAGCGCGATCAGCGTCACCAGCAGCAGGACGGTGGTGCTGGCCGCGGCCTGAAAGGCCTGGCCGCGGTCGGTGAGCCCGAAGATCGTCACCGGCAGGGTCTTCCAGGTGGCGGGGTAGACCATGATCGTGGCGCCCAGTTCGCCCATCGACAGCGCGATCGCCAGCCCGGCGGCCGCGCCCAGGGCGGGCAGCAGCAGCGGCAGTGTCACGCCGAACAGCACCCGGGCCGGGCCGGCGCCCAGGGATTCGGCGGCCTGCCGGTAGGCCGGGTTGAGCCGGTCCAGCGCCGCGGAGACCGAACTGAAGGCGAACGCCAGCACCAGCACGAAGTGCGCCAGAATGACGATCCACCGCGTCCCGCCCAGCAGCAACGGGCGGCTGTTGAAGGCGATCAGCAGGCCCAGGCCGATGGCCACCGACGGCACCGCGATCGGCAGGTGGAACACCGCGTCGGTGACCCGCCGCAGCCACTGCGGAACCTCGCGGGCCCCGATGGCCGCCCACGTTCCCAGCAGCAGGGCCAGGCCGCCGGCCAGGAACGCCGTCTGCAGGCTGACCGAGAGGCTGGCCAGGTTCTCCCCGGACAGTGCCTCGCCGAACCGGGTCAGGCCCAGTCCCGACGGCAGCGGGCCGTTCCACGAACCGGCCAGCCCCGCCAGGACGACCGTGGCCAGCGGGGCGATGAACACGACCAGCACCACCACCGCGAACACCGCCAGCACCGCCAGTCGGGATCGTCTGCTCCACAACAGCATCCGGTTACTCCGTTCCGCCGCGGCCGCGGGTGACCCGGGCGAAGAGCACCCGGTAGGCGATGTAGAGGCTCAGTGAGAGCACCACCTGGACGGTGGCGATCACCGCGGCGCCCGGCAGGTCGAAGGTGACGATCCCGCGGGTGTAGATCAGCACCGGCAGGGTGATCACGCCCTTGGCGCCGGTGAACAACACGATGCCGAACTCGTTGAGCGTCAGCAGCAGTACCAGGCTGCCGCCGGCCATCAGGGCCGGCCAGGCCTCGGGCAGGATCACCGACCGCAGCACCCGCAGCGGGGAGGCGCCGAGGCTGGCCGCGACGTCGAGTTGCTGGCGCGGCATTAGCGAGAACGCCGCCAGCAGCGGCCTGATGACGAACGGGGTGAAGAAGGTGATCTCGGCGGCGATCACCCCGGCGGGGGTGTAGAGGAAGTTCAGCACCGGTGAGCTCGACCCGGTGACGGCGCTGATCGCCGCGTTGACCGCGCCCGCCGTGCCGTAGAGGAAGGTGAACGCCAGCGTGATCAGGAACGACGGCAGCGCCAGGATGGTGTCGATGACCCGGCCGACGACGGCCGAGCCCGGGAAGGGCACGAACGCCAGCACGATGGCCAGGAAGGTGCCGAGGATCAGGCAGCCGATCGTCGAGGTGACCGCGATCGCGATGGTGCGCCACAGGGCCGACTGGAACGACTCCGATCCCAGCACCGAGGTCCAGGTGTCCAGGCCGAGGAAGCCCCCGGAGCCCCGGGTCGATTCCAGCGACACCCGCAGCAGCGGGTAGACCGCGACGGCGAGCACGATCAGCAGCGGCGGCAGCAGCCACAGGATCGGCCGGATCGCCCGCCGCGGCCGCCGCGGCCGGGAGTCGGCCGGTGCGGCGGGCCGGTCGAGCACCGCGGTCATCAGGTCGCCCCGACCAGCACGCCCGCCGGGTCGGGCAGGCGCACACCCACCGCGGTACCGACCGCCAGTGTGCTGTGGCCCGGCACGTCGACGTCGACCAGCTGGTCGGGCAGGCCGTCCACGGCGAGTACCACCCGCGTGGTGGCCCCCCGCCAGACGGTGGCGTTGACGGTCGCCGCCAGGGCCTCGGGATGTCCGGTGTCGACGATCTGCATGGCGTGCGGGCGCACGCACAGCAGTGCCTTCGCGTCGGGACGGAACTCGTCGCCCTGCTCGGGCGCCTCGGCGGTCAGGGCCCGGTTGGCGACCGTGACGACCGCCGTCGCGCCGCTGGTTCGCGCGATCCGGCAGGGCAGCAGGTTGGCGCCGCCGAGGAACGCGGCGGTGAAACTGGTCGGGGGCCGCTTCCAGAGGTTCTCGGCGGTGTCGACGTCCATCAGCCGGGCGTTGTTCATCACCACGATGCGGTCGGCGAGGGCGAGCGCCTCGGCCTGGTCGTGGGTGACGTAGAGCATCGCGGTGTCCGGCAGGGCCTCCTTGAGTTGCTGCAACTCGGTGAGCATGGACTGGCGCAGCCGGGCGTCGAGGGCCGCCAGCGGCTCGTCGAGCAGCAGCACCTTGGGCCGGATCGCCAGGGCCCGGGCGATCGCCACCCGCTGCTGCTGACCGCCGGAGAGCTCGCGGGGCAGGCGCCTGCCGAACTGCGCCATGCCGACCATGTCGAGCGCCTCGTCGACCCGGGGCCCGATCTCGGCGCGCGGCACCTTGTGCGCCTTGAGGCCGAAGGCGACGTTGTCGGCGACGCGCATGTGCGGGAACAGCGCATAGGACTGCAGCACCACCCCGATGCCCCGCCTGGCCGGCGGCAGGTCGGTCACGTCTCGGCCGCCCAGCAGCACCCGTCCCGCGGTCGGCCGGGTGAACCCGGCCAGGGCGTTGAGCGCGGTCGACTTGCCGCAGCCGCTGGGGCCCAGCAGGGCGATGGTCTCCCCGGCGGCGACGGTGAGCCTGAAGTCGATGAGCGCCTGGGCGGTCTTCTTGCCGCTGCCGTAGGTCACCGAGACGCCGTCGAAGGTGATCGCCGGGGTGGCCGCGGTTCCGGTGGGGAACTGCCCGGCGGTGACGTGTGCGGCGTTGTTGAGGGCGGCTTCGGTCATCTCTAGTTGCCGGTCGCTTTCTGGTAGGCGCTGAGGTCGCCGTCGAGCTCGGACAGGACCGTGTTCCAGTCCGGCACCCACAACCGCACACCCTTGAGCAGCGACGCGGGGGTCATCGCGGCGCCCTCGTCGACGGTCCGGCGGGCGACGTCGTCGCGCACCGGGATTCCCAGCGCCTCGCTGGACACCGATGTCTGGACCTCTTCGGAGAGCAGGAAGGTCAGCAGCTTCTTGGCGTCCTCCGGGCGTCGCGAACCGGCGGTCACGCCGGCGACGTAGGGCAGCGAGATGGTGGTCCGGCTGTTGTCGGGCATGGCCGGGAAGAAGATGGTGAACTTCGATCCGTCGTTCCTGATCGAGCCGAGGTTCATCTGGACGTCGCCGTTGGCCACCAGCAACTCGCCGTTGGACACCTTCGGCTGCAGCTTGCCCGTCGACGACGACGGCCCGACGTTGTTCCTCTGAAGTTCCCTGAGGTAGCTCATGGCGCCGTCGGCGCCCATCAGTTCCTTGAGCAGCACCAGCACCGCGGTGCCGTCGCCGGCCTGCCCGGGCGTCGAGTACTGGATTTTGCCCTTGAACTCCGGCTTGAGCAGGTCCTCCCAGGATGCGGGCTGCGGGTCGGCGCCGGGGTTGGCGATGAAGCACAGTGCGTTGTTGACGATCGGAACATAGACCCCGCC
>CAYXOM010000357.1:0-5859 GCA_964466565.1 uncultured Mycobacterium sp. | reverse complement strand
CCGCCGGCGCCCGGACCGCGCCGGCGGCGGAGACCGCCGGCCCTCCGGCCCCGCCCGCAGAGGTGACCGGCACCAAGATCTACGTCAACATCCTGCTCGCCGACACCGCCGAGGCCGTCGCGGCCACCGACGTCGACGGGGTGGGTCTGCTGCGCGCGGAGACCATGTTGACCGACGCGCTGGGCAACCGCCACCCGCGGGCCCTGATCGCCGCCGGGGAGCAGGACACCCTGGTCGACAAACTCTCCGAGGCCGTCGGCCGGGTGGCATCCGCCTTCGCCCCGCGGCCGGTGATCTACCGCGCCAGCGACTTCCGCACCAACGAGTTCCGCCGGCTTGCCGGCGGTGCGGCCTTCGAGCCCGAAGAGCACAACCCGATGATCGGTTATCGCGGCTGTTTCCGGTACGTCGACGACCCCGAGCTGTTCACCCTCGAGATGGCGGCGCTGGCCCGGGTCCGGGAGCAGTTCTCCAACCTGCACCTGATGATCCCGTTCGTGCGCACCCGCTGGGAGTTGGAGAGGTGCCTGGAGCTGGTCGACGCCGGACCGCTGGGCCGGCAGCGCGGCCTGCACCGATGGGTGATGGCTGAGGTGCCGTCGGTCACCTACTGGCTGCCCGAGTACGTCGGCCTGGGCATCGACGGGGTGTCGATCGGCAGCAACGACCTGACCCAGCTCGTGCTCGGGGTGGACCGCGACTCCGACCAGTGCGCCGAGCTCTACGACGAGGCCGACGCGGCCGTCCTCGACGCGATCGGGCAGATCGTCCGGACCGCGCGCCGGCTGGGCATCACCTCCTCGTTGTGCGGTCAGGCGCCGTCGACCCGCCCGGAGTTCGCCGAACACCTCGTGCGGATGGGGATCACCTCGATCTCCGTCACCCCCGACGCGGCGGGGCGTGCCCGCCGGATCGTCGCCGCCGCCGAGCGTCGGCTGCTGCTGGAATCGGCACGCGGCGGTGCCGTGGAGCTCTGAAGAACCCGTTCCCCTGGTGCGCATGTGGCCGGTGGCAATCCCGGGAAACACGTGGCGGCTGGCATATGGTGAGGCGCGTGTCAGTCTCGCGTCGTGACCTGCTCAAGTTAGCCGCCGTGGCGCCCGCGGCGGCGGGTCTGGGGGTGCTGTCGGGCGCCGTCGCGCCGCCGGCGGCCTCGGGCGACTCGCTGGGACTGCTGCTGGACTACTCCGCCGGAGTGCTCAAGGCCGCCGATATCAAGGCCGCCGGCGCGCTGGGTTCGATCCGGTACGTCTCCGACCGCCGACCCGGTGCGGCGTGGATGCTGGGCAAGCCGCTGCAACTGTCCGAGGCGCGCGACCTCTACGCGGCCGGCCTGAAGATCGTGTCCAACTACCAGTTCGGCAAGCAGGACACCGCCGACTGGCTCGGCGGGCAGGCCGCCGGGATCAAGCACGCCAAACGGGGATGGGAGATCCACACTGCCGCAGGCGGACCCGCCACCGCGCCGATCTACGTCTCGATCGACGACAACCCCACCTACGAGCAGTACCGCGAACGGATCGTTCCGTACCTGCGGGCCTGGGAGTCGGTGATCGACCCGCACCTGGTCGGGATCTACGCCAATTCGAGAACCATCGAGTGGGCGCTGCAGGACGGGGTCGGCAGGTGGTTCTGGCAGCACAACTGGGGCAGCCCACGCGGCTATGTGCATCCGGAGGCGCACCTGCACCAATTCGAGATCGACGCCCGCACGGTGGCGGGGGTCGGGGTCGACCTGAACAACATCCTCAAGGCCGACTACGGCCACTGGGCCGGGCCGGCCGAGAAACCTACTCAAAAGTAAGGTTTTGCCAGCAAAGGATCGCCCGGAAATTGCCGCCGGAATTGCCGCCCGTGCGGGCTGGAGCGGCTCCGCAGGCATTCCGGTGCGGCGCACGGCCGAGTCGCGATTGTTAGATCACAATTCGATAACGATGAGTGCCGTGATCAGCGGAGTTGTCCTTACTCGAGCGTAACCACGCCCATCCAGCAGGTTTGGCTTCGACGGCGGACCGGTGCTTTTTCCGGGCGTCCCATTTCCGGCGGCCCGACCCGCGCGCCGAACCGGCCAGTAACCAATCGGAGTGCGAAAACCGGGCGCGTTCTTATGGGACTCTTACTGCGGCGCGAACCCACCCCGGCCGCCCGTGCCCGCCACCGAGGAGAGCCAGTGACCGTCCACGAGTCAGCCCGGTTGGGTGACGACGCCGACAGCCTCAGCACCCGCGCGCTCGTGGACCGGCTCAACGCCGGCGAGCCCTACGCGGTGGCCTTCGGGGGGCAGGGCGGCGGCTCCTGGCTCACCGACCTGGAGGAGCTGGTCTCCAGCGCCGGAATCGAGTCGGAGCTGTCCCGGCTGACCGGTGAGGCCGAGCTGCTGCTCGAGCCGGCGGCCGACGAGCTGGTCGTGGTGCGCCCCATCGGGTTCGACCCGATGCGGTGGGTGCGGGCCTGTGCCGCGGGCGAGGGGGCGCCGTCAACGGCGGAACTCACCTCCGCCGCCGTCTCGGTGCCGGGGATCTTCCTGGCCCAGATCGCGGCGGTCCGCGCACTGAAGCGCCAGGGCCTCGATTTCGCCGCCGCCCCGCCCGTCGGGCTGGCCGGGCATTCCCAGGGGGTGCTGGCGGTCGCGGCCTGCCGGGCCGCCGGTGCTGAGGACGTGCAGATGCTCGCGCTGGCGCAACTGATCGGTGCGGCCGGAACCCTGGTGGCGCGCCGTCGCGGCATCACCGCCTCCGGCGAGCACTCGCCGATGGTGGCGGTCACCAACGCCGATCCGGCACGCATCGCGGCGCTGCTCGAGGAGTTCGCCGCCGACGTCCGCACCGTCGAGGCGCCGGCGCTGTCGATCCGCAACGGCCGTCGCTCGATGGTGATCACCGGGACCCCCCAGCAGCTCTCCCGGTTTCAGCTCTACTGCGCGCAGATCTCCGATCGTGAGACCGCCGAGCGCAAGGGCAAGCTGCGCGGCGGTTCGGTGTTCGCCCCCTCGTTCGACCCGGTCGCCGTCGAGGTCGGCTTCCACACCCCGCGGCTGTCCGACGGCGTCGAGATCGTGGCCGGCTGGGCGAGCCGGGCCGGGCTCGACGTCGACCTCGCCCGTGCGATGGCGGAGTCGATTCTGGTCGACCAGGTGGACTGGGTGGCCGCGCTCGACGATCTGTGCGCCGCGGGTGCCCACTGGATTCTCGACCTCGGACCGGGAGACATCCTTACCAGGCTGACCGCCCCGGTGCTGCGCGGTCTCGGCGTTGGCATCGTGCCCGCGGCCACCCGGGGCGGACAGCGGAACCTGTTCACCGTCGGCGCGGCGCCGGAGGTGGCGGCGCCGTGGTCGAGCTACGCGCCGGGGCTGATCACCCTGCCGGATGGCGCGGTCAAGCTGTCGACGAAGTTCACCCGCCTCACCGGCCGGTCGCCGATGCTGCTGCCCGGGATGACCCCGACGACGGTCGACGCCCGGATCGTGGCCGCCGCCGCCAATGCCGGTCACTGGGCCGAACTCGCCGGTGGCGGGCAGGTGACCGAGGAGATATTCACCCGCCGGATCGACGAGTTGACGGCGTTGCTGGCTCCCGGCCGCGCGGTCCAGTTCAATGCGCTTTTCCTCGACCCCTACCTGTGGAAGCTGCAGGTGGGCGGCAAGCGTCTCGTGCAGAAGGCCCGCGCGGCCGGGGCGCCGATCGACGGACTGGTGATCAGTGCCGGGATCCCCGACCTCGACGAGGCCGTCGCGCTCATCGACGAACTGCATGCGGCCGGCATCGCGCACGTGACGTTCAAGCCCGGCACCGTCGAACAGATCCGCTCGGTGATCCGCATCGCAGCCGAGGTGCCGACGAAGTCGGTGATCGTGCACATCGAGGGCGGCCGGGCCGGCGGGCACCACTCCTGGGAGGACCTCGACGACCTGCTGCTGGGCACGTATTCCGAACTGCGGTCCCGGCCCAACATCACGGTCTGCGTCGGGGGCGGCATCGGCACCCCGGAACGGGCGGCCGACTACCTGTTGGGCCGGTGGTCCCTGGGCTACGGGTACCCGCTGATGCCGGTCGACGGAATCCTGCTGGGCACGGCCACGATGGCCTGCCTCGAGGCCACCACCTCGCCGGCGGTCAAGCAGCTGCTCGTCGACACCCCGGGGACCGACGCGTGGGTGGGCGCCGGGAAGGCCCGGGGGGGCATGGCCTCCGGACGCAGCCAACTCGGCGCCGACATCCACGAGATCGACAACGCCGCGTCGCGGTGCGGGCGGCTGCTCGATGAGGTCGCCGGTGACGCCGCGGCGGTCGCCGACCGCCGCGACGAGATCATCGCGGCGATGGCGGCGACGGCCAAGCCCTATTTCGGGGACGTCGCCGAGATGACCTACCTGCGGTGGCTGCGGCGGTACGTGGAGCTGGCGATCGGCGAGGGGGACAGCACCGCCGACACCAGAGGCCCGGGATCGCCGTGGCTGGACGTCAGCTGGCGGGAACGGTTCGCGGCGATGCTGCAGCGCGCCGAGGCCCGCCTGCACCCGCGCGAGCGCGGCCGGGTCGAGACCCTCTTCGACTCCGGGACGGACCTGCTCGACGATCCCGAGCGCGCGCTCGAGGCGCTGCTGGGCCGCTACCCGGACGCCGCGACCGTGCTGCTGCACCCCGCTGACGCGCCGTTCTTCGTCGAGGTGTGCAGGACCCCCGGCAAGCCGGTCAACTTCGTGCCGGTGATCGACGCCGACGTGCGCCGCTGGTGGCGCAGCGACTCGCTGTGGCAGGCCCATGACGCTCGCTACACCGCCGACCAGGTGTGTGTGATCCCCGGCACCGCGGCGGTCGGCGGGATCACCCGGGCCGACGAGCCGGTCGGCGAACTGCTCGACCGCTTCGAGCGCGTGGCCGTCGAGCATCTGGCGACCACCGGGGCGCAGCCGGCGCCGGCGGCGTCGCGGTTGCAACTGAGCCCGGACGTCGGCGGACCGCTGGGCATCGTGCTGGACTCGCCCGACGTGCTGTGGGCCGGCCGCACCGCGACCAACCCGGTGCACCGGCTTTCGCCGGTGAGCGGCTGGCAGGTCGTCGACCACCGAAGCGCCACGAACCATGCCACCGGGGCGCGGCTGGAGGTCGTCGGCGAGGACCGGGTCGTGCTCAGCGTCCCGCTGTCGGGTGTCTGGGTCGACATCGCCCTCACCATCCCGCCCACCGTGCGCAACGGTGGCGCGCCGGTGGTGCTGACCGCCGACGCCGCTGCCGCCATGCGCGCGGTTCTCGCGGTCGCCGCCGGTGTCGACGGTCCCGACTCGCTGCCCGAACCGACGGCCGGTTCGGTGACCGTCGCCGTCGACTGGGACCCCGAGCAGGTCGCCGACCACACCGGCGTGACCGCCACCTTCGGCGCCCCGCTGGAGCACACCCTGACCACGGTTCCCGACGCGCTGGTGGGCCGCTGCTGGCCGGCGGTGTTCGCCGCGATCGGCGGCGCCGTCACCGACACCGGGTTCCCGGTCGTCGAGGGCCTGTTGAGTCTGGTCCACCTCGATCACGCCGCGCGGCTGCTCAAGGCGCTGCCCGCCGAGGCCACCCGACTGGTGGTCAGTGCGACGGCGGCGACCGCGATCGACACCGAGGTCGGCAGGGTGGTTCCGGTCACGGTCAACATCAGCGACACCGGCGGCGCGGTGCTGGCGGTGCTCGAGGAGCGGTTCGCCATCCGGGGCCGCACCGGGGTCGCCGAGCTGACCGATCCGGTGCGGGCCGGGGGAGCGGTGTCGGCCAATGCCACCGACACCCCGCGGCGGCGCCGGCGCGACGTCACGATCACCGCGCCGGTGGACATGCGGCCGTTCGCGGTGGTCTCCGGCGACCACAACCCGAT
>CAYXOM010000356.1:0-2048 GCA_964466565.1 uncultured Mycobacterium sp. | reverse complement strand
TGGCTCAAGCACTACAACACTCAACGACGTCACAGCGCACTCGGAGGACTACCGCCCACCAGCCGACTGTGACCAACGTGGTGGCTGGGTACACCTAGCGGCGGTCTAGAATCGCCGCGATGAGAGCAGTCAGCTGTCGGCGCGGATCGTTTTGCGTCGTCGAACTACCGGATCCGCGCCCCGGGGAGGGGCAACTGGTGCTCGACGTGGGCGCCTGCGGAATCTGTGGATCGGACCTGCACGCCCGCCACAACGCCGACGAACTGACGCCGGTGATGGCAGCCGTGGGGTATCCCGACTTCATGCGTGGGGACACCCCGACGGTGATGGGCCACGAGTTCTGCGGAGTGGTCACCGCACGGGGGCCGCGCGCTCCCCGGGATCTGCCCGAGGGCACCCTCGCCGTGTCGTTCCCCCTGGTGCGGACGCATGGAGGAGTTCATCTGACCGGCCTGTCGCCGAAGGCTCCCGGCGGCTACGCCGAGCGGGTGCTGGTGGAGTCGTCGCTGACCTTCGCCGTGCCCAACGGCCTCGATGCGCGTACCGCCGCGTTGACCGAGCCGATGGCCGTCGCCCTGCACGCCGTACGCCGCGCCGATATCGCCAGGCGGGACATCGCGATCGTGATCGGCTGCGGTCCGGTCGGCCTGGCGGTTGTCTGCCAGCTCAAGGCGCTCGGGGTGGGCACCGTCGTCGCCAGTGACCTCTCGGCGGCCCGCCGTGACCTGGCCCGCCGGTGCGGGGCGGACGTCGTGGTGGATCCGAAGGTCGACTCGCCCTACGAACGGGCGACGGTCAAGGGAATGATCACCACGGCGCCGGAGCTCTACGAGGCGGCGCTGGGGTCGATGCGCCGGCTGCGCTCGCTGCCCGGATGGGCCTACGTCTACCGTGCGGCCGAGGCGGTGGGCGCCGCGCGGCCCAAACGGCCGGTCATCTTCGAGTGCGTGGGCATACCCGGGATGATCGATGAGGTGATGGCGGCAGTGCCGCTCAGTGCACGGGTGATCGTCGTGGGGGTGTGCATGGGCACCGACCAGATCCGGCCCACCATGGGGATCGCCAAGGAGCTCGACCTGCGATTCGCTTTCGGCTACACCCCACTTGATTTCCGCGACAGCCTGATGATGCTGGCCGGGGGAAAGTTGGACGCCTCGCCGATGGTCACCGGGACGGTGGGCCTGGACGGGGTGACAGCGGCCTTCGACGAACTGGGAGATCCGGAGCGGCACGCGAAAGTCCTTGTCGAGCCGGGTAGTTCGGCGACGGCGCCCTAGATGGCGCGCACCACACCACCGAGACCCCCGCGCTCGGTCAGCGACGCCCCGACGTCTTGGTCGCCGCACCCCCGGGATTCCGGGCTTCGTCAGTCATGGGTGTGACAGCGGTCGGCGGTCGCGCCACCGACGACGCCCGCTTGGCCGCCGCCGAAGACCGGTTGACGTTGATGCCGGGCCCGTTCTGCACGACGGTCGCACTGTCCTGCCCGACGGACCCGGCGATCGCGAGTGGGCCTCTGAGGGCTTGAACCGTGTTCGGTTGGGTGGTGCGGTCCTGTCCGTTGCTCAGCACGCTGAACGCAGCTGTGAAATATCCGTCAATGGGGCCCTCTCCGCCGGCCTGGACGATGTTGTGGCTCCCCCCGAGCTGGGCCGCCGCATTGGCCGACCCGGTGGAGGCCGTGACGATATTGGATGCGCCTGCGAACTGTGCGGCCGCGTTGGCGGCCCCGTTCTGGGCGTAGACCTGGTTGCCGGAGCCGCCGAGCTGGGCTGCTGCGTTGGCGGCCCCGTTCTGGGCGTAAGCGGCGTTGTCGCTGCCGCCGACTTGGGCGGCGGCGAGCAGGGAACCGTTCCGGGCGAAGGCACGGTTCTCACTGCCGCCGATCTGAGCAGCGGCATTGAGGAATCCGTTCGCGGCAACAACTCTGCTGCGGGTGCCGAACATGCTGACCGCTGTGTTGAGAGTGCCGTTCTCACCGTTCCGGCCGGCGAGCAGGGCGTTGTTGGCACCGCCAAGATTGGCCGCGAAGTTCAACGTTACGTCGG
>CAYXOM010000355.1:0-1984 GCA_964466565.1 uncultured Mycobacterium sp. | reverse complement strand
TCGGGCAGCACCAGGACGTAACCCTCGCAGAGCAGGAGGCCGCGGCGCGGGTGGCCACCCTCCAAGGCAGTCCGGAGATGCGCGCCGCGCAGAGCCTTGACGAGACCGCGCAGCGGGCCCGGGAGCGCGGGGCCGCCATGCGGGCGTCGATCGCCGCGGCGATGAGTCGGTCCAAACGCGAGATCCCGCACTACTACCTCGCCCACGAGATCGTCCTGGACGCCGCCACGGCCTGGCTGGCGCAGCGCAACGCCGGGCGGCCGGTCACCGAGCGGATGCTGCTGGCCGTGCTGCAGCTCAAGGCCGTCGCCCGGGCCGCCCGGCGCTTCGGGGAGTTCAACGGGTTCTTCGACGAGCAGTTCACCCCGGCGGGCGGCGTGCACGTGGGCGTGGCGATCTCGCTGCGCGGCGGCGGCCTGGTCGCCCCCGCGATCCACGACGTGGCCGAGAAGGAGCTGCCCGAGCTGATGGCCGACCTGACCGACCTGGTGGCCCGTGCCCGGGCCGGCTCGCTGCGCAGTTCGGAGATGAGCGACCCGACCATCTCGGTCAGCAATCTCGGCGAGAACGGGGTGGACACGGTGTTCGGGGTGATCTACCCGCCCCAGGTGGCGATCGTCGGCTTCGGCAGGCCCGCCGCCCGGGTGGTCGTGGTGGACGGGGGCATCCGGGTGGCCACCACCGTGATGTGCTCGCTGGCCGCCGATCATCGTGCCAGCGACGGGGCCCGGGGCGCGCTGTTCCTGGCCGAGATCAACCGGCTGCTGCAGCGGCCCGGCGAACTGTGAGGAGAAGACCGTGAGTGCCGAGGAGATCCGGGCGGGGGTCGTCGCGGAACTGACCGCGATCGCCCCGGAGGTCGAGGAGGGCGACCTCGCCGACGCCGAACTGTTGCGCGAGCAGGTGGACCTCGACTCGATGGACTGGCTGAACTTCCTGGTCCGGCTCAACAAGCGGTTCGGCGTGGACATCCCCGAGTCGCGGTACGCCTCGCTGCGCACCATCGATGACCTGACCGCCTACATCGCCGGGCAGCGCTGACCGTCCTTGGTCACGCCCGGCCCGGCCGTGGCACAATCCGACAATGGCCCAGCTGCCCTCGATCACCCTGAAGGACCCCTCGTCGGCGCTCACCGCCACCTTCGTGCCCTCGGCCGGGATGATCTGCACCTCGCTGTCCGACGGCGGAGTGGAACTGCTCGGGCAGCGCCGCGGACTCCGCGCCTACCTGACCACCGGCAAGACGATGGGCATCCCGATCCTCTATCCCTGGGCGAACCGGCTCAGTGCCAACGGCTACGGCATCGACGGCGGGGCGGTGACGCTGACCCCGGGGGTGGGCGGGGTGCGCTCCGACGAGCACGGCCTGGTCATCCACGGCGTGCTGGCCGCCTATCCGGGCTGGCTCGTCACCGAGCAGGAGGACAACCGGCTGATCGCCGACCTCGACTACGGCGGCCAGCCGCGGCTGCTGTGCAGCTTTCCGTTCCCGCACGTGGTCACCCTCGACGTCACGCTGGCCGACCGGGCGCTCACCATCGAGACGACGGTGACCCCGACCACCTCGGCCTCGGTGCCGCTGTGCTTCGGATTCCACCCCTATCTCACGATCCCGGACGTGCCGCGCTCGCAGTGGCGGCTGGAGACCCCGCCGCTGCGGCATCTGCCGGTCGACAACTGGGGCATCCCCACCGGCGCCGCCGAGCAGTGGGCGGCGGTGTCGGAGGAACTCGGCGAGCGGACCCTCGACGACGGCTTCGACGAGGTGCCCCAGGCCGGGGTGTTCGCCCTGTCCGGCGGGGACCGCCGCATCGAGGTGATCTTCAACCACGGCTTTCCGGCCGTGCAGATCTTCGCACCCGGCAACGACGACGTCGTCGGCATAGAGCCGATGACCGCGCCCACCAACGCGCTGCGCAAGGGCGGCTACAGCGTCGCCGTCCCGGGCCGGCCGGCCACGGCCAGCTTCTCGATCCGGGTCGCC
>CAYXOM010000354.1:0-14504 GCA_964466565.1 uncultured Mycobacterium sp. | reverse complement strand
CGGCCGCCAGCAGCCGGGGGCGGGCGCCGTCGGCGGCGGTGGTGTCGGCTCCCAGCACGTCGACCACGTCGCCGGGCCGGATCACCGAGAGCACGGCGTCGTCGGCGATCGGCAGCGGGACCAGCCGGGCGTCCGGTCCGGCGCTGAGCGCGGCCAGCCGGGAACCGATGACCCGGACATCGGTCAGGATCTCGCCGCGGCGTGCCGGACCCGCCAGCGTGGCGCCGACGACGCTGCCTAGTTCGGTCTGTGTCCCGTCGGGAAGGTCTGTGGCCCAACGTCGTTCCAGCCGGACGTCGTCTGCGGACAGCGTGGTGCCGGGGCTCAGATCTGCCGTCGCGACCACCACCTCGGCGGACGAGCCCGCCGGGTCCCCGCGCAGCGCGGCGGCACCGGCGAGTACCACAAGTACGGCGGCGGCAACCCGGCGCGCCCGCGCCGTGCGGGTGAAGTCCGGCCGCAGCGCGGAGGAGAGGCGGTCGGCGAGGGAGGGGTCAACCGGTCCGGGCATGACTGCGACGCTAGGGACCCGCGGCCGAGCGGGTGTGCGCGTCGGGTGCAGGCTGTGGACGGACCTAGCCGGAGCCGGTGGCCGCCGGCGCGGCAGGGGCCGGCTTCGTGGATCCGGACGACGACCCAGACGACGACGAGGAGTCCGAGGTGGGCCCCGGCGAGGAGTCCGAGGACGACGACGTTGCCGACGAGGACGATGACGGCGGGGACGGATTGGCCGGTTCGCGGCTGTCGGTCCGGTAGAAGCCGCTGCCCTTGAACACCACGCCGACCGAGTTGAACAGCTTGCGCAGCCGGCCCGAGCACGCCGGGCAGGCGGTCAGGGCGTCGTCGGTGAACGACTGCACCGCGTCAAAGGAGTTGTCGCACTCCGTGCAGGCGTAGCTGTAGGTCGGCACCACGAACCTCCGGGGACGTCAGGCTATTGGCACTCTATCGCGCCAAGTGCCAGAACCGCCACGGCCCGGGGTTCATTCCCCGAGGGCGACCAGGCCCGCCGCCGGGGTCAGGGCGTGCGTCATCGGGACGTCGTGCGGGCCGGCCGGCAACTCGTCGACCAGTTCGTCGTCGCGGACCACCGCCACCAGCGGGGTGCCCGGCGCGCACATCGGCAGCGACCGGTCGTAGAAGCCGCCTCCGCGGCCCAGGCGGACCCCGCGGCGGTCCACCGCCAGGGCGGGCACCAGGACGACCCCCGCCCGGGAAAGCGTCTCCGGCGCCAGCGACGGACCTGCCGGCTCCCGCAGGCCCAGATCGGCGGTGAGCAGTCCGCCCCGGACGTAGCGCCCCCAGCGCAGCGGCAACGGCGTGCCCCGCGTGTCCCTGCGAGCCATGGGGAGCAGCACCGTCTCGCACAGGTCGTCCAGGCGGTCCACCAGCGCCGGCGAGCCCGGCTCGGACCCCACCGGTAGGTAGGCGCACACGACGCTCGCGCTCCCGACGACCGCCGGCAGGTGCTCGCACAGCGCCCGAGCCTCGGCGTCGCTGACCGCCGGGTCAACCGCGCGCCGCGCCGCCAGAATCCGGTCCCGGCGCGCTGCCTTTGCCGCCGTCGCCACGGTGTCCAGCCTCCCAGCGCGGGTCGAGACCCGCCACGGCGGGCCGCCCGGCGACTAAGGTACCGGCAATGACCACCCGTCCGGTGAAGGTTCCACACACCGCCGTCGTGCCCGCCGCCGGTCTGGGCACCCGATTCCTGCCGGCCACCAAGACGGTGCCCAAGGAGTTGCTGCCGGTGGTCGACACCCCGGGCATCGAACTGGTCGCCGAGGAGGCTGCCGAGGCCGGCATCGAACGGCTGGTGATCGTGACCTCGGAGGGCAAAGACGGTGTCGTCGCGCACTTCGTCGAGGACCTGGTGCTGGAGGGCACCCTGGAGGCCCGCGGCAAGAAGGCCATGCTGGCCAAGGTGCGCCGGGCGCCGGCGCTGATCAAGGTCGAGTCGGTGGTGCAGGACAAGCCCCTCGGCCTGGGGCACGCGGTGGCGTGCGTTGAGCCCGCGATCGCTCCAGACGAGGACGCGGTGGCGGTCCTGCTGCCCGACGACCTGGTGCTGCCGACCGGAGTGCTGGTAACGATGGCCAAGGTGCGGGCCAAGCGGGGCGGTACGGTGCTGTGTGCCATCGAGGTCCCCCCGGAGGAGATCGGTGCCTACGGCGTCTTCGACGTCGAGCCGGTGCCCGACGCGGTCAACCCCAACGTGCTCAAGGTCCGGGGCATGGTGGAAAAGCCCGCCCCCGCCGACGCGCCGTCGATGTTCGCCGCGGCCGGGCGCTACATCCTCGACCGGGCGGTGTTCGGCGCGCTGCGGCGGGTGGGCACCGGAGCGGGCGGCGAGATCCAGTTGACCGACGCCATCGCGCTGCTGATCGACGAGGGCCACCCCGTGCACGTGGTGGTACACCGCGGTTCCCGACACGACCTGGGAAATCCGGGCGGGTACCTCAAGGCTGCGGTTGACTTTGCGCTGGACCGCGACGACTACGGCCCCGACCTGCGGCAGTGGTTGATCGCGCGGTTGGGCCTGACCGAACCGACCGCACGGTAGGGCGGCGGCGGGCCCGCGAGGCGAGCAGAGAGGCGCTCCCGTGCGTTCGGTGCAGGATCAGCAGGCCAGAGTCGCCGCTGCGGCGGTGGCGCCGCGGCCGGTTCGGGTGCCCATCGCCGAGTCCCAGGGGCTGATGTGCGCCGAGGACGTGGTGACCGAGGCGCCGATGCCCGGATTCGACCAGGCGGCGATAGACGGCTACGCGGTGCGCAGTGTCGACGTGACCGCCGGAGTTGACGACGGGGACGCCGAGGAGATCGCGCTCCCGGTGACGGGCGTGATCGCCGCGGGGGAGCGCACCCCCGGCCGCTTGCAGCCCGGGCAGGCCGCCCGGGTGCAGACCGGGGCGCCGATGCCGGTCCTGGCCGACGCCGTGCTGCCGCTGCGCTGGACCGACGGCGGATCCACGCGGGTGCGGGTGCTGCGTGGGGTGCGGGCGGGGGCCTATGTGCGCCGGGTCGGTGATGACGTGCAGGCCGGTGACGTCGCCGTGCGGGCCGGGGCGATCATCGGTGCCGCGCAGGTCGGGTTGCTGGCGGCGGTCGGTCGCGAACGGGTCCTGGTGCACCCCCGCCCCCGGGTCGCGGTGATGGCGGTCGGCGGCGAACTCGTCGACATCTCCCGCACCCCGGGTCCCGGACAGGTCTACGACGTGAACTCCTACGCGCTGGCCGCGGCCGCCCGCGACGCCGGGGCGCAGGTCCACCGGATCGGGATCGTCAGCACCGAGGGCCGCGAACTCGCCGAGGCGATCGAGGTGGCGCTCAATCGTGCCGAGGTGGTGGTGATCGCCGGCGCGGTGGGCGGTGCCGCGGCGGAGAACCTGCGCGCGGCGCTGTCGGCGTTCGGTGAGATGGAGATCAGCCGGATCGCGATGCATCCGGGATCGGTGCAGGGTTTCGGGCAACTCGGCCCGGAGGGGGTGCCCACCTTTCTGCTCCCGGCCAACCCGGTCAGCGCCCTGGTGGTCTTCGAGGTGATGGTGCGTCCGCTGATCCGGCTCTCGCTGGGCAAGCGCCAGCCGATGCGGCGGGTCGTCCGGGCCAGGACGCTGACCCCGATCGCCTCGGTGGCCGGCCGCCGGGGATTCCTGCGCGGGCAACTGCTGCGCGACGAGGACGGCGGCGAGTACCTGGTGGAGGTGATCGGCGAGTCCGCACAGGGCTCGTCGCACCTGCTGGCGTCCCTGGCCGAGGCGAACTGCCTGGTGATGGTGCCCGATGACGCGGTCGAGGTGGCCGCCGGCGAATTCGTCGACGTCGCGTTCCTGGCTGCCCGGGGCTGACGGGTTCCCTCGCCGTGCACCTGTGGGGGAGCAGTCCCGCCCACCCCGGCTGGCCCCGGCCCGCCGGCCCGTTGCGCGTCGCGGCCGGAGCGGTCCGGCTGCGACCGGTGCGGATGCGCGACGGAGTGCAGTGGAGCCGCACGCGACTTGCCGAGCGTGAGCACCTCGAGCCGTGGGAGCCGAGCGCGGAGCTGAACTGGTTTGCGCGCCATGCTGTTTCGGCGTGGCCACCGCTGTACGCGGGGTTGCGCGCGGAGGCCCGCAAGGGCCGGATGCTGCCGTATGCGATTGAGGTCGACGGCCGCTTCGCCGGTCAGCTCACCATCGGCAACGTCACTCACGGAGCCCTTCGTTCGGCCTGGATCGGCTATTGGGTGTCGCTCGCGGTCACCGGTGGCGGCGTGGCGACCGCCGCGCTGGCCCTCGGGGTGGATCACTGCTTCGGGCCGGTCACGCTGCACCGCGTGGAGGCCACCGTCCGCCCGGAGAACGCCGCAAGCCGGCGGGTGCTCGCGAAGGTGGGCTTCCGGGAGGAGGGTCTGCTGCGCCGTTATCTCGACGTCGACGGGGCGTGGCGAGACCATCTGCTGGTCGCCATGACCGCCGAGGAGGTGGACGGCTCGGTGGCGGCGCGACTGGTCTCCCTCGGACTGGCCAGGTGGTCCTGAGCGACGCACCCCTGGTGCGAATGTGACACTTGTGGCTATTGGTACTTGTAATCCGTGAATTACACGTGTGTAATTGCCTCGGCGCGCCGTGACGGAACGCCGACGTCACGGACCTAGCCTGGTCGGGAAAGGAGCAGGCCACATGCCGAGCATCCCCCAGTCAATCCTCTGGATCTCCCTCGTGGTGCTCTGGCTGTTCGTCCTAGTCCCGATGCTGATCAACAAGCGCGACACCGTGCGGCCGACCAGCGACGTCGCCCTGTCGACCCGGGTGCTCAACGGAGGTGGCCGGTCGCGGCTGCTGCGCCGCCGCAGTCCGGCGGCCGGTCACCGCCACGATCCGGACTGGCGCGCTGATGAGTCGATCGACCTCGACGAGGAGTTCGGCGAGTTCGAGGCCGAGGACTACGAAGAGGCGGTACGTGCGGCGGTCCGGGAGGCCGAGCAGTCCCGGGCGAGGGCCGCCTCGGCGATGGTCGTCGCCGGTACCGGTGAGGCCATCACCGAACCAGTCTACCTCGACGTCGACGTCGTGGAGGAGGACTCGGGCGCGCTGCCCGTCGGCCAGAGCGGCCGCGCGTCCGAATCGTGGTCCGAACCGGACGCTGAGTCGCCGGCGCCTGCCGGGGACGCCGGGGACGCCGGGGACGCCGCGGGCGTCCCTGGCGAAGCTGCCGACGACACCTACGAGTACATCGACGACACCGGCGGGCTCGAGGCGGAGGCCGGGCCGGTGCCCCTGGGCCGGCGCAGACGCCTGGATTCGACGACGAAGGCCGAGGCGGTGAGCGCGCGTAAGTATCGCTTCCGCAAGCGCGCGATCACCGTGCTGGCGGGTGCGGTGGCGATCGCCGCGGTGCTGTCGCTGACGGCGGGTCCGCACTTCTGGTGGGCCTGCGGGGGCGCGGGGGCGGCGACTCTGCTCTACCTGGCCTACCTTCGCCGCCAGACGCGGATCGAGGAACAGGTGCGGCGCCGGCGCCAGCAGCGTGCGGCCCGGACGCGCGGATTCCCCGAGGACCCGGTCGGCCGCGACGAGCGGGACGAGCGGGCCCGTCACGGAGCCCCGCACGGCGTTGCGGGCGACGGCTTTCTCGGCGGGGGCTCTCCGTACCGTCGCGGGCGACACGACGGCCCGGTCGAGGACCGTTTGTCGCGTCCGGGCGTGGCGGTTCTCGACCTCGACGACGAGGACCCGGTGTTCGAGCATCTCGACGAGGTCGCCTACGGGCGCCGCGGCCACGACCTGCCGCGGGCCTCCGGCCAATAGGACTGGTAGCCTTCGATCGGTTACGGGGCTATGGCGCAGTTGGTAGCGCGACTCGTTCGCATCGAGTAGGTCAGGGGTTCGATTCCCCTTAGCTCCACGCATAACTGATCTCCCCCGTGTGTGCTCTGACCAGGGGAAGTGGATCGGGCCGGCGAAACCCAACCGACATCGGGAGTGTCGGCCCGTAGGCTGCCTATTCCGTGTGAGTTATGGTTTCGTGATGTTTCGGAGAACTTTTCGTGATGTAGCCGCCAGAATCTCGGCGCTGGCGGTCGCGGTGGTGACACCGACGGCCGTCTTCTTCGCCACCGGAGCGGGCGCCGACCCTGCTCCCGGCGACGCGCCGGGTTCCGGCCCGATGACCGTCCCGGCGTCCACCATGGGCGAATTGCCCCGGACGCTGCCGGTCGGTGATGCCCCGGAACGGGGCCTGCAGGTTAAGACGATTCTGGTGTCCCGCGCGGTCAGCGCACAGTTTCCGGAAATCAGCACCATCATCGGGGTGCGGCCGGACTCTCGCCCCTGGCACCCCAACGGACTGGCGATCGACGTGATGATTCCCGATGCCGGCTCGCCGGCCGGGGTGGCGCTGGGGAACCGCATCTTCGACTACGTGATGGGCAACGCCGAGAGGTTCGCCGTCCAGGACGTCATCTGGCGGGGGGTGTACCACACTCCGGCGGGCCCGGGAGGCTCCGGTTACGGCCACTGGGACCACCTGCACATCACCACCTTCGGCGGCGGTTTCCCGAACGGTTCCGAGCAGTACGTCCTCGAGTAGGGGTCAGGTGGCGCTGCGCTCGTTGTGGCCAACGGCGTCGAGCAATCGCCGGCGGGTGCCGGCCGGCCCGGTGACGGCGGCCTCGGTGCTCCCTCGCCGGAGAAGTTCGCGTCGCAGATCTGAGTCATGCTCGGTCGGCTCCGTGGTGCGGATGAACTCCTCGACCAGTGTGACGAACCGGTCCGGGTCGTCGTGGAACGGGAAGTGCCCGGACCGTTCGAAGATCTCCAGCCGTGACCCCGGCATCGCGGCATGCGCCAGGTGGGCGTGACCGACCGGGATCACGGCGTCCTGATCGCCCCAGATCAATTGCACCGGAACGGACTCCGTCAGATAGCAGCGGTCCAGCATCGTCACCACCTGTCCCCGCCAGTCGACCACCGCCCGCAGGGTCCGGGTGAACGCCGATGACGCCGCGGGTTCGGGGAGATCGGCCAGGATCCGTAGCATCGTCGGGATGTCCCGGCCCAGCCCGGACGAGCCGAGGGCGGCGCCAGCAAGCTGGCCGGCGAGTTGCATGGCCGGCACCACCAGGGGCAGGCGCAGCAGTGCCAGGGCCTCGGCGCCCATCGGCAGCGACGCGGCCCGCAGCGCCAGGTTGACATCTCGGGTGACACGCCGGTGCCCACCAGAATCAGCCGCTGCACCAGATGGGGGAACTGATAGGCGAACTGCATTGCGACGCCGCCGCCCAGGGAGTGACCGACGACGGTGACTGCATCGATGTCGAGGACGCTGAGCAGGTCCCGCATCCCGTTGGCGTAGGCGGCGACCGAGTAGTCCGCCCGCGGCTTGTCGGAACGGCCGTGGCCGAGCAGATCGGGGGCGACCACGGTGAACCGGCCGGCCAGCCGGCCGTGCACGGGCCGCCAGGTGGTGGAGTTGTCGCCGATGCCGTGAATCAACAGCAGTGCCGGACCCGATCCGGCGATCCGGAACGCGCGCCGGTAGCCGTGGATGGTCTGGAAGCGAAGCACCGGCTCCGGGTCGACCCGCGGGCGCGGTACCGCAGCTGGGGCGGTCTTGCGCGGGGCCATGGCATCCCTTGCGTCGGCACCGCCCGGCGGCGGAGGCATCGTCGGGAGACTAACCCCGGGCGGCCGGGTCCTCTACTCGAGCGCATTGTGCTGAAAGTCCGCCGGAGGCGGATTGCCGGGCCGGTGTTCGGCGTGGATCGGAAGCCCGAGGCGCTCCTACTCGTTGTCACCGCCGGTGGCCAGGGTCGCCGCCAGTGGTGATTCGCCGCTCACGCCCCGGGCCGCCGGCCACACCCAGTCGCGGACCTCGGGGATGTCGTCTCCGTGCTCTCGGGTGTACTCGCGGGCCCGGATACGGTTGTCCTGCATCCGCTGGCGCAGGGTGGCGTAGCGCGAGCCGAGGCCGGGCACTCGGTCGATCACGTCGATCACCAGGTGGTAGCGGTCGAGATCGTTGAGCATCACCATGTCGAACGGGGTGGTGGTGGTGCCCTCCTCCTTGTAGCCGCGAACGTGGATGCGGCTGTCGTTGCTGCGTCGGTAGACCAGCCGGTGGATGAGCCACGGGTAGCCGTGGTAGGCGAAGATGACCGGCTTGTCGGGGGTGAAGATCATGTCGAATTCCCGGTTGGAGAGTCCATGCGGGTGCTCGGTCTCGTCCTGCAGGCGCATCAGGTCCACGACGTTGACGAACCGGACCCGCAACTCGGGGACGTGCCGGCGCAGCAGGTCGGCGGCCGCCAGTGCCTCCAGCGTCGGCACGTCCCCGGCGGCGGCCAGTACCACGTCGGGTTCACTGCCGGGCTCCTCGGAGCCGGCCCACTCCCAGATGCCCAGCCCGCGGGTGCAGTGTGCTACCGCTTCGTCCATGGTCAGGAAGTTCGGGTGCGGCTGCTTGCCGGCGACGACGACGTTGACGTACTGGCGCGAGCGCAGGCAATGGTCGTAGGTGCTCAGCAGGGTGTTGGCGTCGGGCGGCAGGTACACCCTGACCACCTCGGCGCTCTTGTTGACCACGTGGTCGATGAAGCCCGGGTCCTGATGGCTGAACCCGTTGTGGTCCTGACGCCAGACATGGCTGGAGAGTAGATAGTTCAGGCTCGCGATCGGTCGCCGCCAGGGGATGTGGTTGGTGACCTTCAGCCACTTGGCGTGCTGGTTGAACATCGAGTCGATGATGTGGATGAACGCCTCGTAGCAATTGAACAGCCCGTGCCGGCCAGTGAGCAGGTAGCCCTCCAGCCACCCCTGCATCTGATGCTCGGAGAGCATTTCGACCACCCGGCCGGTTCGGGCCAGGTGTTCGTCGACCTCGGGACCGAAGAACTCGGCGTTCCACTGTTTGTCGGTCACCTCGAACACCGACTGCAACCGGTTTGACGCCGTCTCGTCGGGCCCGAAGATGCGGAAGTTGTCCGGGTTCAGCCGCACCACCTCGGTGAGCCAGTTGCCAAGCACCCGGGTGGCCTCGGCGAGGGTCGCTCCCGGGGCGGGGACGTCGACGCCGTAGTCACGGAAATCGGGCAGTCTCAGGTCTTTGAGCAGCAGGCCGCCGTTGGCGTGCGGGTTGTCGCTCATCCGCATCGGACCGGCCGGCGCCAATGCCGCGATGCGGGGGTCGAGCCTGCCCTCGCCGTCGAACAGTTCGTGCGGGCGGTAGGAGGCCAGCCAGTCGGCCAGGACCTGGAGATGTTCGGGGGTGTCCCGGGCGCTGGCCAGTGGCACCTGGTGCGCGCGCCACGATCCGGTGGTCTTCTTGCCGTCGATGTGGGCCGGGCCGGTCCAGCCTTTGGGGTGGCGGAAGACGATCATAGGCCAGGCCGGGCGCGACTCGTCGCCGCCGGCAGCACGGGTTCTGATCGCCGCGATCTCGTCGAGTACCTCGTCGAGGAGACGCGCGAAGCGCCGGTGGGTGTCGACGTGATCGGCAGCACCGCCTGCATTCTCGTGGTCCTCGTCCACCTCGAAGAAGTACGGGTGGTGGCCGTACCCGACCATCAGGCTGCGCAGTTCATCCTGCGGAATCCGATCGAGCAGGCTCGGATTGGCGATCTTGTACCCGTTCAGATGCAGGATGGGCAGTACCACACCGTCCTGGCGCGGGTTGAGAAACTTGTTGGAGTGCCAGCTGGTGGCCAGCGCACCGGTCTCGGCCTCGCCGTCGCCCACCACCGCCGCGACCAGAAGGTCGGGGTTGTCGAACACCGCCCCGTAGGCGTGCGACAGCGCATAGCCGAGTTCGCCGCCCTCGTGGATCGAGCCCGGCGTCTCCGGTGCCACGTGTGACGGGATGCCGCCGGGGAAGGAGAACTGGCGAAAGAGCCGGCGGATCCCTTCGGTGTCGGTGGTGATGTCGGGGTAGTACTCGCTGTAGGTGCCGTCGAGGTAGGCGCTGGCCACCAGGCCGGGGCCGCCGTGGCCGGGTCCGGTGATGAAGACGGTGGACTGCCCGCGCTCGGCGATCACCCGGTTGAGGTGAGCGTAGAGGAAGTTGAGGCCCGGAGTGGTGCCCCAGTGGCCCAGCAGTCGGGGCTTGACGTCCTCGCGCGACAACGGGCGGCGGAGCAAGGGGTTGTCCAGCAGGTAGATCTGGCCCACCGACAGGTAATTGGCGGCCCGCCACCACCCGTCGATGCGGGTCAGGGTCTCGTCGCACAGTCCCGCGGTGTTCATGGTGGCAAACCTCCGGTCCGTCTAGTCGCTGATCGTCACCGGTCCGACGTTCCAGATCTCGTCGCAGTACTCCGCGATCGCGCGATCGGAGGAGAACTTGCCGCTGTGCGCGCTGTTGAGAATCGACTTTCGGGTCCACAGCGGGGTGTCCAGCCAGGTGGCGCTGACCGCGGCCTGGCTGCGGATGTAGTCGCCGTAGTCGGCGATCACCAGGAACGGGTCGTGGTCGGTCAGGTTGGCGACCAACGGCGCGAACACCTCCCGGTCACCGCCGGAGAACGCGCCGCCGCCGATCAGTCCCAGCACGGCGGCCAGTTCGGCGTCGCCGTCGATGTGGTCGCGGGGCCGGTAGCCGCGGCTCTTGAGGTCGCGCACCTCGTCGACGGTGAGGCCGAACAGGAAGAAGTTCTCCGGGCCGACTTCCTCGCGCATCTCGACGTTGGCCCCGTCGAGGGTTCCGATGGTCAGAGCCCCGTTCATCATGAACTTCATGTTCCCGGTGCCCGACGCCTCCTTGCCGGCAGTCGAGATCTGCTCGGAGAGGTCGGCGGCCGGGTAAATGAGCTGGCCGTTCTGTACGTTGAAGTTGGGGATGAACGCGACCTTCATGAACCGGTTGACCGCCGGATCGGCGTTGACGGTCGCGGCCACCGAGGTGATGAGTTTGATGATCAGTTTCGCCATCGCGTACCCCGGGGCCGCTTTGCCGCCGAAGATGTAGGCGCGCGGCGGGATCTCGAGGCCCGGGTCGTTCTTGAGCCGGTGGTAGAGGGTGGCGATATGTAGGACGTTGAGGTGTTGGCGCTTGTACTCGTGGATGCGTTTGACCTGCACGTCGAACAGCCAGTCCGGATCGAGGTCCACGCCGGCGTGGGAGCGCACATAGTCGGCCAGCCGGGCCTTGTTCTCCCGCTTGACCTCCTGCCAGCGCCGCTGCAGCCCGGGCTCGCCGGCCATCGGCGCCAGGCCGGCGAGGCGGTCGAGGTGGGTCAGCCAGCCGTCACCGAGTTCCTTGTCGAGCAACCGGCGAAGCCCGGGGTTGGACAGCGCGACGAAGCGGCGCGGGGTGACCCCGTTGGTCTTGTTGGAGAACCGCTCCGGCCACATCTGGAAGAAGTCCCGCATCACGGTGTCCTTGAGCAGTTCGGAGTGCAGGGCGGCGACCCCGTTGACGGCGTGACTGCCCACCGTCGCCAGATGCGCCATCCGGACTCGCTTCTCGCCGTCCTCGTCGATGATCGACATCCGCCGGACCCGGTCCTCGTCGCCGGGGAATCGGGCGCGGACCTCGTCGAGGAACCGGCGGTTGATTTCGAAGACGATCTCGAGATGGCGGGGCAGGAAGCGGGCGAACATCGGCAGCGGCCAGGTCTCCAGCGCCTCGGGCAGCAGCGTGTGGTTGGTATAGGCCAGTGTCCCGGTGGTGATCCGCCAGGCCTCGTCCCAGTCGAGGCCGCGTTCGTCGATGAGCAGACGCATCAACTCGGCAACCGCGATCGACGGGTGGGTGTCGTTGAGCTGCACCGCGACCCGATCGGGCAGCTCGTGCACCGGCCGCCCGGCGAAGGTCTCGAGCAGGTGCAGGATGTCCTGCAGTGAGCAGGACACGAAGAAGTACTGCTGCAGCAGGCGCAGCTGCTTGCCGACCTCGGGCTCGTCGTTGGGATAGAGAATCTTGGTGACCGTCTCCGATTGCACCTCGTCCTGCACCGCCCGGTAGTAGTCGCCGGCGTTGAAGGCGTCCAGCGCCAGCGATTCCAGGGCCTTGGCGCTCCACAGCGTCAGGGTGTTGCAGGTGTTGACCCCGTATCCCTGAATCGGAGTGCCGTAGTAGACGCCCTTGATGCGCCGATCCGGCACCCAGCGCACCCGGTACTGCCCGTGGTCGTCGGTGTAGGACTCGGTTCGCCCGCCCCAGTTGACGACATAGTTGAGTTCGGGTTTGGCGATCTCCCACGGGTTGGCGTCGGTGAGCCAGTTGTCGGTGTGCTCCACCTGCCAGCCGTCCCGGATCTCCTGGTCGAAGATGCCGAACTCGTAGCGGATCCCGTAGCCGATCGCGGGGCGCTGCAGGGTGGCCAGCGAGTCGAGGTAACAGGCGGCCAGCCGGCCCAGTCCGCCGTTGCCCAGTCCCGGCTCCTCCTCGCAGGCCAGCACGGTGTCGTAGTCCTGGCCCAGATCGGCCAGGGCTGCCCGGGCCTCCTCTTCGATACCCAGGTTGAGCAGGTTGTTCCCCAGGTGCGGGCCGAGCAGGAACTCCGCGGAGAGGTAGCAGGCGACCTTGCTGGACAGGTCCAGGTAGGTCTGGGTGGTCTGAATCCAGCGCTGCTGCATGCGGTCACGCACCGCCAGGGCCAGCGCCCGGTAGTAGTGCCGCGGCTGCAGCAGCGCCGCCGGCCGGCCCAGCGAGTAGCGCAAGTGGTCCTCGATACCGCGCCGCAGCGATTCGGGAGTCATTCCGGTGCGGGAGTGCCCGGCGGACTCGCCGAGCTGGTGATCGATGTGGTGTACCTGGGTGTGAAGAACTTCGCTCATCGCCGCGCTTCCCCTGTCGGTCCTGCCTGGTGCGGCCGAGTATCGCACCGGCCGGCTGCCGCTACACCGACATCAGGTGTCGAGCGGGTGAACGGCCTCGCGCCGCGCGCGATCTCTCGACAGCGCCGCGTGTGATCCGGTCGCCGCAATCAGGTGCCCGGCCCGGCCGCGCGCCGCAACTCCGGGTCGCGCAGGGGGCTGCTCCAGTTGGGGATGCCCGGCAGGGAGGCGAACGGGCCCAGCAGGCTGGTCCGGTGCGGTGCGGTCAGCGACAGGCCGGCCAGCCGATGTCCGTCGCCCGCGGCGACGTGGGCGGTGGCGCGCAGCGACTCGGTCCCACGGTCCAGGTAGTCGCCGTGGTCCTGCCAGAACTTCCAGTTGATGCCGGGGATCTCCGCCTTGAACCGGGTCGAACCGTACCCGGCGGCGGCGGGGTCGGCCCCCAGGCCCACCGCCGCGCCGGCGACGAACGTGACCGGATCGGTGGAGGCCGCCCCGACATAGACCGCCCCGCCGGGCGGCAGCCGGAAGTCGGCGGCGGTGCGGGCCAGGTCCGTGCCGGGGGAGCCCAGCAGGACCACGTCATGGGCACGCATGCCGTACCCGGCGGCAGCGTCGGCGACGGTGGTCGACCCGTAGGAGTGCCCGATCACCGTTCGCCGGGCGTCGGCGCGGCCGGTCTCGGCCAGGCCGGCCATGTCCCGGGCCAGCTGCGCGCCGCCGCGGCGGGCCAGGCCGGGGTGGGTGACGCGCGGGTCGCTCAGCGAGTCGGGACTGTCGTACCCCATCCAGCCGATCGCCGATACCGCCACACCGGACCCGGTGGCCGCCGCCATCTCGGCGAACAGGTCGGTGAGGTCGTCTCCGGCCAGCCAGCCCGAGGTGACGCTGCTTCCGGTGCCCGGAACCAGGACCGCCGTGTGCGCGGCCAGATCCGGGTTGCCCAGGGCGATGGCCGCGCGGCCCTGACCGCCGAATCGCTGCGGCTGGTAGATCAGCAACAGCGGCGCTGCGCCGGGGCGGGCGGCATGGATCGCGAGTGCGTCGCGGACGGCGCGCGCCCCGGGGTAGCGCAGCGCGACGGCCGGACTGAGCCCATGGGCCACCGGGTCGTCGAGGACCTGTGCGACGGGCACGCGGCGGGCGGCCGCGGCACCCTCGACGCGGGAGAGGTCACCGGTGAGCACCGCCCGGTTCGCGAGGTCACGCTCGGCGACCGGAACGCCGTCCAGATCCCCGAGGCGCTCGGGGGCCGACCGGGCGACAGCGGCGCGTTCGGCGCGGGTCAGCGAGTCCCACCAGTCGCCGACCGCGGCAGGTCCGGCCGCGGCCGCGGGCAGCGCCGGCGCGGGCCAGAACTCCCCGGCCAGGCCGACAGCCCGGGCCAGTCCGGCGTCGACGGCGTCGGCCTCGATCAGCAGGGAGGCCAGGCGGGCGCCCAGTGCCGCGGCGGGGCCGGATAGCCGCCCGGGCACGCCGTCAGGAAGCCCGGCCGCGACTACCCGGCCGCTGTCGCGGTCGATCCGCAGGCCCTCGGTGCGCGCGTCGTCGTCGAGACGGCGCAGGGCGGCTTTGATCTCCGCGACCTCGTCGGCGGCGCGCGCGGCCGCGCCGGCCAGCGCCCGCGCCTGCGCGGCGTGGGTGTCCAGATCCGCCCGGAGCCGCAGCAGGGTCTGCCCCGCAGCGGTCGCGGCCACCCCGGCCCAGCCCTCCGGCGAGGGCAGGGCCGCCAAGCCGGCCGATGCCGCCTCGGCG
>CAYXOM010000353.1:0-12369 GCA_964466565.1 uncultured Mycobacterium sp. | reverse complement strand
ATGGCTCAAGCACTACAACACTCAACGACGTCACAGCGCACTCGGAGGACTACCGCCCACCAGCCGACTGTGACCAACGTGGTGGCTGGGTACAGCTAGGCGCTGCGCCTCTTCGCCCGCGGCGACGGGCGGGACTCGACCCAGGACAGAAACGCGGTCAGTGCCCCGCGGTCGAGTGCCAGTTCATAGCCGCGGTCACGGTCGCCGCCGGCGTCGGACAGCTCGAGCACGACCGTCTCGGAGTTCATGATGTCGAACTCGTCGCCCCGCGGCGCGCGCCGGCCGGTGATCTCCAGACCGGGCCGGCTCAGCCGGCGGTCGGGCCACAGCCGGATGCTCGAGAGCCGGTAGAAGCTCGCCTCATCGTCGCGGTACCTGATGACCCCGTGCCGCCAGCCGTGGCCGCCGACGGCGGGGGTGTCCCGCAGGATCGCGGCGATGCCGCCGTGGCGCATCTTCCACAGCCGGTAGCCCAGGACCAGCACGGTGAGCAGCAGCAGGACGGCCAGCGCGTCAACGACCCAGTCCGACGCACTCATCGGCGCCGCTAGTCGAGTTGACCCAGCGCCCGCAGCCGGGCCCTGCCCCGGGCGGCGGTGTGCGGGTCGTCGGAAGCGGCGTCGGCCTTGGCCGCGTCGGCGTCGATCTCCGAGGCGAACTCGGCCGACTCGGCCAGGATCGTGACCCCGGCCTCGGTCACTGACATGTACCCGCCGTCGACGGCGATGCGCAGGTCGTCCTCGCCGTCGCGTTCCACCCGGACCATCGCATCGTCGACCAGTCGGGCCACCAGCGGGATGTGATTGGGCAGGATCCCCATCTCACCCGAGGTGGTGCGGGTGAAGACGAAGGTCGCCTTGCCCGACCAGATGTTGCGCTCGACGGAGACGATGTCGACGTCCAGTTCGGCCATGTCCCGCGGCTCCCTAGATGCTCACGCCGAGGCTCTCGGCCTTCTTCGCGAGGTCCTCGAGGCCGCCGATCAGGAAGAAGGCCTGCTCGGGCAGGTGGTCGAAGTCGCCCTTGGCCAGCCGGTCGAAGGCCTCCACGGTCTCCTTCAGCGGCACCGTCGAGCCGGGCTGGCCGGTGAACTGCTCGGCCGCCATCATGTTCTGACTCAGGAACCGCTCGATCCGGCGGGCCCGGTTCACCAGCTGCTTGTCCTCCTCGGACAGCTCGTCGATGCCGAGAATGGCGATGATGTCCTGAAGGTCCTTGTAGCGCTGCAGGATCCGGATCACCTCCTGGGCCACCCGATAGTGCTCGTCACCGACGACGGCCGGGTCCAGGATCGTCGAGCTGGAGGCCAGCGGATCCACCGCGGGGAAGATGCCCTTGGCGAACACCGTCCGGGAGAGCTCGGTGGTGGCGTCGAGGTGGGCGAAGGTGGTCGCCGGCGCGGGATCGGTGTAGTCGTCGGCGGGCACGTACACGGCCTGCATCGAGGTGATCGAACGGCCGCGGGTCGAGGTGATGCGCTCCTGGAGTTCGCCCATCTCGTCGGCCAGCGTCGGCTGGTAACCCACCGCCGAGGGCATCCGGCCGAGCAGCGTGGAGACCTCCGAGCCGGCCTGGGTGAACCGGAAGATGTTGTCGATGAACAGCAGCACGTCCTGGCCCTGCTCGTCGCGGAAGTATTCGGCCATGGTCAGCGCCGAGAGCGCCACCCGCATGCGGGTGCCGGGCGGCTCGTCCATCTGGCCGAACACCAGCGCGGTGTCCTTGAGCACGTCGGCCTCGCGAAGCTCCACCCACAGGTCGTTGCCCTCGCGGGTGCGCTCGCCCACCCCGGCGAACACCGAGGTGCCGCCGAAGTTGCGGGCGATGCGGTTGATCATCTCCTGGATGAGCACCGTCTTTCCCACGCCGGCGCCGCCGAACAGGGCGATCTTGCCGCCGCGCACGTAGGGCGTGAGCAGGTCGACGACCTTCAGGCCGGTCTCGAGCATCTCGGTGCGCGGTTCGAGTTCGTCGAACGGCGGCGGGCGGCGGTGGATCGACCACTTCTCGAAGTCCTTGCCGTATCCGGGCTCGTCGAGGCAGTCGCCGAGGGCGTTGAAGACGTGGCCCTTGACGCCGTCACCGACCGGCACCGAGATGGAACTGCCGGTGTCGGTGACCGCGACGCCCCGCACCAGTCCGTCGGTGGGCTGCATGGAGATGGTCCGCACCAGGCTGTCACCGAGGTGCTGGGCGACCTCCAGCGTCAGGGTCTTGGCCAGCTCGCCGTAGGAGATGTCGACGTGCAGCGCGTTGAACAACTCCGGCAGCGAGCCCCGGGGGAACTCCACATCGACGACGGGGCCGGTGATGCGCACCACCCGGCCGGACTGCTCACTGCTGCCGCCGCCGGAACTGCTGCCGCTGTCGCCGGCGTAGATGACGGTCGTCTCAGTCATATTTTCTCCGCTTCCTGTCGTGAGGTCTAGCTTGCCACGTCGGACAGCGCATTGGCGCCGCCGACGATCTCGCTGATTTCCTGGGTGATCTGGGCCTGCCGCTCGCGGTTGGCCATCAGGGTGAGGATCTTGATCAGATCATCGGCGTTGTCGCTGGCGGCCTTCATGGCGCGGCGTCGCGACGCCGACTCCGAGGCCGCGGCCTCAAGCAGGGCGGCGAAGATCCGGGTCGCGACGTAGCGCGGGAGCAGGCCCTCGAACAGTGTCGTGGCGTTCGGCTCGAAGGCGAACAGGGTGTGCGGGCCGGTGTCCTCCTCGACGTACTCGACCTCCATCGGCGCGATGCGCCGCGCCTCGGCGGTCTGGGAGAGCATCGAGCGGAACTCGGTGAACACGATGTGCAACTCGTCGACGCCGAGGTGGCCGTCGTCGCCGGGGCGGTCACCCTCGTCGTCGACGCCGGACAGGAAGGAGTCGACCAGGGTGTCGGCGATCTCCTGGGCGTTCTCGTAGGTCGGTTTCTCGGAGAACCCGATCCACGACCCGGCGATGCTCCAGTTGCGGAAGGTGAAATAGCTCAGCGCCTTGCGGCCGACGACGAAGAGCACCGGAGCCTTGCCCTCCTCCCGCAGCAGCGACATCAGCTCCTCCGAGCGGCGCAGCACGTTGGCGTTGTAGGCACCGCACAGCCCGCGGTCGGAGGACACCACGAGCACTGCGGCCCGCCGCGGGTTCTCCCGTTCGACCAGCAGCGGATGGTCCAGTGCGGACTCGGCGGCCAGGTTGGTCAGCATGTTGGTGATCTCGGTGGCGTACGGCCGTGCCGCCTGGACCCGTGCCTGGGCCTTGGCGATCCGGGACGTCGCGATGAGCTCCTGGGCCTTGGTGATCTTCTTGATCGAACCCGCCGATCGGATCCGGCCGCGCAATTCGCGCAGTGTCGCCGCCATCGGCCGCTACCGCTTCCTCGGGGCGGGCTTGCGGACCTGCACGGTTTCCCTGCCCACCTCCGCCTCGTCCATGGCCTCGACATGGGCGTCCGGCACCACCGAACTGCCGTCGGCGGTCGCGAAGCCCCGCTTGAAGTCGGCCACCAGGTCATTCAGCCGCGCCGCGGTGTCGTCGCTGAGCTTCTGGGTGTCCTTGATGTCGGCCAGAACGCCGGGGTGCGCCGCCCTGACGTGTTCGATGAACTCCTCCTCGAACCTGGCCACATCGGCCACCGGAACCGAGTCGAGATGCCCCTTGGTGCCCAGGAACATCGCCACCACCTGCTCCTCGACTGGCATCGGGCTGTACTGCGGCTGCTTGAGCAGCTCCACCAGCCGCGCGCCCCGCTCCAGCTGCGCCTTGGAGGTCTCGTCGAGGTCGGAGGCGAACGCCGCGAAGGCCTCCAGCTCGCGGTACTGGGACAGGTCCAGCCGCAGCGAGCCCGCCACCTCCTTCATCGCCTTGATCTGGGCCGCGCCGCCGACCCGCGACACCGACACACCGACGTTGATCGCCGGCCGCACGCCCTGGTTGAACAGGTCGGTCTCCAGGAAGCACTGCCCGTCGGTGATCGAGATCACGTTGGTGGGGATGTAGGCCGAGATGTCGTTGGCCTTGGTCTCGATGATCGGCAACCCCGTCATGGACCCGCCGCCGAGTTCGTCGGAGAGTTTGGCGCAGCGCTCCAATAGTCGGGAGTGCAGGTAGAAGACGTCGCCCGGGTAGGCCTCACGGCCCGGTGGGCGGCGCAGCAGCAGCGAGATCGCCCGGTAGGCCTCGGCCTGCTTGGTGAGGTCGTCGAAGACGATGAGAACGTGCTTGCCGTCGTACATCCAGTGCTGGGCAATCGTCGAACCGGTGTAGGGCGCAAGCCATTTGAAGCCCGCGGAGTCCGATGCCGGGGCGGCGACGATCGTGGTGTAGTCCATGGCGCCGCCCTCCTCGAGCGCACGGCGCACACTGGCGATGGTGGTCCCCTTCTGGCCGACCGCGACGTAGACGCAACGCACCTGCTTGGCGGGATCGCCCGTTTCCCAGTTCTGTCGCTGGTTGAGGATCGTGTCGACGCACACCGCGGTCTTGCCGGTCTTGCGGTCACCGATGATCAGCTGCCGCTGGCCGCGGCCGATCGGGGTCATCGCGTCGATGGCCTTGATGCCGGTCTGCAGGGGCTCACTGACGCTCTGGCGCTGCACCACCGAGGGTGCCTGCAGTTCCAGCGCCCGGCGGGTCGAGGCGGTGATGTCGCCACGGCCGTCGATGGGCTGGCCGAGCGGGTTGACCACCCGGCCGAGGAACTCGTCGCCCACCGGCACCGAGAGGACCTCGCCGGTGCGCTTGACCTGCTGACCTTCCTCGATCTTGTCGAACTCGCCGAGGATCACCGCGCCGACGCTGTGCTCGTCGAGGTTGAGTGCCACCCCCAGCACCCCGCCGGTGAACTCGAGGAGTTCCTGGGTCATCACCGAGGGCAGACCCTCGACGTGAGCGATGCCGTCCCCGGCGTCGATCACGGTACCGATTTCCTCGCGGCCGGTGCCGGCCTCGAAGCTCGAGACATAGGCGGCGATCGCGCCTTGGATGTCGTCAGCGGAGATGGTCAACTCTGCCATGGCTTTTCGCTTCCCTGCCTTCTTGCTTGTCTGGTGCGTTCCGTCGTAGGGCGTCAGTTGGCTCAGTCGGGCAAATTGGTGGCCGCCTCGGCCAACCGGGCCGACAGCGTGGCGTCGATCACCTCGTCACCGACCGCGACCGCGAGGCCGCCGAGGACCTCCGGGTCGATGTTGAGTTGAACCGAGACCGGATGGTGGTAGATCCGGGCGAGCACCTCGGTCAACCGGGTGCGCTGCGCATCGGTGAGGTCCGCGGACGCGGTGACCTCGGCCACCACTTCACCGCGATGCCCGACGGCGAGTTGGGCCACGTCGACCACCGCCTCGTCGACCCGTTCCCCGCGCACCAGTCTGACCGTCTGTGCGAGCAGGGCGGCGGTCACGGGGGTGGCGGCACCGGACTCGAGCACGTTGCGCAGCAACGAGACCCGGCCGGCGCGCGGCCGGGAGGAATCACCGAGCAGGGTGATCAGCCCGGGTTGGGTGTCGAGCACCCTGCTGAACCGGAACAGCTGCTCTGCAACCTCGTCGGCCTGGCCCTCCCGCTCGGCCCGGGCGAGCAGGGCGACCCGGGCGACGTGCTCGAGGGCGTCGACGAGGTCGTCGGTGGTCGACCAACGCAGCGACACGGCCTCGTCGAGAATCCCGGCGGCGCCGGCGCCGACTTTGCCGCCCAGCAGCCGGGACAGCAGCTGCCTTTTGGCCTCGACCTCCCCGGTCGCGCCGGCCAGGTGACGGGCGAGCGTCGGTTCATCCGTCAACAGCTCGACCACCGCGGCCAGGTCGTCGGACAGCGCCGACAGGTCGTCGCCGGACATCGAGGGCGACATCGACTCGAACGTCGCCACCAGGGCGGCCTGTGCATCGCGGCTGGCCGAACGCAGTTCCGGGGCGGCGATCTGCGCCGCGAAGGCCGCCGGGGCCATCGATTCCAGCTCGTCGAGGAAGCGGTCGACGGTGGCCGACCGGGCCAGCGGGTCGGAGACGTGGGCCCGGATCAACTCGGTGGCTCGGCGCACCGATTCGCCGCCGAGGTCACCGCGCAACTGGCGGACGACCTGCGCGCGCGCCAGCGACACCTGCTCGCCGCCCTGACCCCGGATGCGGTCGGACTCGACCACGGCCTGGGCGCGCAACTGGTCGCCGATGCGTACCGCGTCGGCGTGGGCCTCCTCGACGATCCGCTGGGCCTCGGTGCGGGCCTCGGCGAGCCGTTCGGCGTGGTGGGAGTCGGCCGTCGCCAGCCGGCGAGCGGCCTCGGCGCTCTCGTCGAGCTGGTTCTGCACCGTTTCGCGCTGGGCCGCCATCAGTCGCCGGATCGGCGGCCCGCCGAACTTGGCGAGGAGCCACCCGAGAACGGCGAAGCCGAAGAGTTGTGCGAGGAAGGTCGCCATCGCCCCTAGCCTCCCGACACCGTCGAGGAGGCGGCGGCCGGATTGGCCACCGGGACACCCAGGACCCGGCCGGCCAGTGTCTCCGACAGGTTCTGAACCGAGAACTGCAGGTCCGCGGAGATCGCGTCGCTCTGCTCCTTCAGTTCCTCGTTGGCCAGGGCCAGCGAGGCCGCCACCTCGTCACTGGCCTGCGCGCGCGACTGGTCGATGACGGCGCGGCCCTCAGATCGGGCCTGATCACGGATCGCCGCGGCTTCGGCGCGGGCCGCGGCGAGCGTGGCCGAGTAGTCGGCCTCAGCCGCGGCATCCTGTTCGGCGGCCTGGCGGTTGTCGGCGGCCGTCTGCGCCACCATCCTCTCGCGTTCGCCGAGGACCTCCTGAATCGGCGGCACGACGAACTTGCTGATCACCCCGAGCAGGATCAGAAAGATCGCCAGCACGAAGAAGAAGGTGCCGTTGGGGATGAGGAAGTTGGAGGTGCCGCCGTCCTCAGCCGCCAGGAACGCGATGTGTCCGCCCATATCAGGCTAGGAGGCGCCCGGGGTGGCGAACACGAACAGCGCCATGAAAGCCAGGTTGATGAAGTACGCTGCCTCCACCAGACCGACGGTGATGAAGAAGGGGGTGAACAGCCGGCCCTGGGCCTCGGGCTGGCGGGCGATGCCGGAGATCAGCGCATTACCGGCGAGGCCGTTGCCGATACCGACTCCGATGGCCGCCATGCCCATCATGAGCCCGCCGGCGGTCAGTGCGCCGGCGACGATTTGTGGGTCTGCCATTCCTATTTCCTCCTTGGTGTTCCGGTAGGAGCCCTACCAGGGGTATCGGGTGGTTCCGCGGCGCTAGTGGTGTTCGTCCTCCAACGCCATCGACTGGCCGAAGTACAGGATCGTCAGCAGCGAGAAGATGAACGCCTGGATAAGGCCGACGAACAGTTCGAAGGCCTTCCAGATCGCGTTGGGCGCCCACATGATGAACGGCGGGAACAGTGCGATCAGGGTGATCATGATGCTGCCGGCGAAGACGTTCCCGAAGAGTCGCAGGGACAGCGACATGGGCTTGGCGAGCTCCTCGACGACGTTGATCGGCGCCAGGAACGCCACGTGGCCCTTGAGCAGCTTGACCGGATGGCCAATCATTCCGCGTCGCCAGATCCCTGCCGCGTGGTAGTACAGGAACACGAACACCGCCAGCGCCAGGGCGAAGTTGAAGTCGGAGGCAGGGGCCTTGAGGAATTTCTCCGTGGGACCCTCGGCGGATCCGTACTGGACCGGCAGCACCGCGATCCAATTGGAGACGAGGATGAAGACGAACAGGCTGACCGCAAGCGGAAGGACGAACGGCGCGATGCGCATCCCGATCGCCGTTTCGATCTGACCGCGCATCTGGGTAGTGATCGCCTCCCAGAACAGCTGCACGCCGCTGGGCACGCCGGAGGAGGTGATCTTGGCCCGCAGGAAGAACGCCAGCCCCAGGGTGATCGCCGCGGCGACAGCGGTGGAGAAGACCGTGTCGGTGTTGACCGTCATCCCCAACCAGGTGGCCGTGGTGTGGTGGCCCACCTCGATGGACGCCTCGGCAAGGATGCGTTCGGTCATGGTGCTCAATCCTTGGGTATCTCGTCGGGAATTGAGGCGGGAATGGCCGGACCGGTGGGTCCGGCGGCCGAAATCTCCTCGTCGGCGGTCCGGATCTTCTTCCACACCGGCAGCACGGTGCTGATCACCAGCACCACCTGGAACAGCGCCAGCCCGAACAGCACGCCCAGGCCCATCGGCCGGAACAGGTAGGCCACGGCCAGGCCGACGGTGCTGATGACCAGCAGTCGGGTCGCCGAGTTCAGCGCCATGGCGCGCTTGAGTGGGTGCGCCCCGGCGGTGATCGACAGGACCGAGCGCCGCACCAGCACCGCGTTGAGCAGTCCCAGGCCCAGCCCGACGCCGAAGAACACCCCGAACACGGCGTGCCCGTACCAGGCCGACAGCGCGACGGCCAGAGCGGTCAGCACCGCGCAGGTACCGGCGAGGACGGCCGGTCGGAAGGCGACGGACGGGAACACCAACGGCGCGTCGTGCGCTGGCGTCGTCACACGTTCACCCACCCTCGTGGTCCGGTCGGTCGGGGTCCGGAGGACGCTGTGGCCGCCCCGGCGGAACGCACCGTACCACATGGTCAACCGGCAAATTCGGTCTACTACTTCTGGTCGTAGGCGGGCCCGTGGACGCTGTCGGCGAGCAGGGTCAGATCCTCCTCGCCCGGGTCGGCGCCGTCGCCCCGGATCACCGGGATCGCGGTCACCACCACCGCGATCGCGGTCGCCGCGAGCATGACCGCACCGGTGTGGCGGGGGTCGACAAAGATCGTGCTGGCCGCCCCGAGGGCCACGATGCCGACCCACAGGTAGATCAGCAGCACCACCCGCCGGTGCGAGTGGCCGATCTGCAGCAGCCGGTGGTGCAGGTGCATCTTGTCGGGGCTGAACGGGCTTCGCCCCGCCCGCGTTCGCCGCACGATGGCCAGCAGCATGTCCAGCGCCGGCACGAACAGCACCGCGACCACCAGCAGGAACGGCGCCAGCAGCGCGAACACGTCGCGCGCCCCGTAGGCGCTCTGGGAGATCGGGCCCGCCGCGGTGGTGGAGGCGGCGGCCAGCATCAGACCGACCAGCATCGAGCCGGAGTCGCCCATGAAGACCCGGGCCGGGTGGAAGTTGTGCGGCAGGAAACCGAGGCAGGCGCCGGCCAGCACCACCGAGATCACCGCCGGCGGGTAGAACAGCACGTCGCCGCCGTGGTCGCGCAGCAGACCCACCGAGAAGATGCAGATCGCCATGGCAGTGATCAGGCCCAGCCCGGCGGCCAGCCCGTCGAGACCGTCGACGAAGTTCATGGCGTTGATCACCGCCACCGTCATGGCCAGCGTCAGCAGGATCGAGGTGACCTGGTCCAGGACGATGGTGCCGACCCCGCCGAAGGGGATGTAGAGGACGCTCCAGGCCACCCCCATGGTGACCAGCACGCTGGCCGCGGTGATCTGCCCGGCGAACTTGGTCAGCGCGTCCAGGCCCCAGCGGTCGTCGATCAGGCCGATCGCGACCACCAGACCGCCGGCGATGACCACCGCGGGCAAGCCCGAGGAGTAGACGAACCCGCGCGTCAGTGCGGGCAGCTGCGAGGCCAGGAACACCGCGCAGACCACCCCGGCGTACATGGCCAGCCCACCCATCCGCGGGACCGGGCGGCGGTGCACGTCGCGCTCGCGCGGGTAGGCGACCGCGCCGAGGCGGCGGGCCAGCACCCGCACCACCCCGGTGGCGAAGTAGGTAACGATCGCGGCGGTCAGACCGACCAGCGCCAGTTCACGAAGCGGCACCCCCGCGCCCTGCTCGGAGAGCGCAAGGATCACGGTGTCGGCGGCCATCACCGACTGACGGTACTCGCCGGGCAGGGGCCCGCTCAGTCGCCGAGGGCGTCGGCGTCGACGCCGAGCACCCGGGCCACGGCCTCCACGCTCACCGGGCCCTCGCGCAGCAACCGCGGTTGCGCTCCGGTCAGGTCGACGATCGTCGACGCCGCCTGCTGTTCGGCGGTGCCGCCGTCGAGGTAGACGTCGACGAGGTCGCCGAGTTGCTCGCGGGCCTGCTCGGCGGTGGTGGCCGCGGGCCGGCCGGACACGTTGGCGCTGGACACCGCCATCGGCCCGGTCCGGCGGAGCAACTCCAGCGCGACCGGGTGCAGCGGCATGCGCAGCATCACGGTGCCGCGGGCGTCGCCGAGATCCCACTGCAGCGACGGGGCCTGACGCACCACCAGGCTCAGAGCGCCGGGCCAGAAGGCCCGCACAAGTTCGCGGGCGCTGTCGGACACCGCCAGGACCAGCCCGTCGATGGTGGTCCAGGATCCCACCAGCACGCCGACCGGCATGTCCCGGCCGCGGCCCTTGGCGGCCAGCAGTGCGGCGACCGCGGCGCTGTCGAAGGCGTCGGCACCGATTCCGTAGACCGTGTCGGTGGGCATGACCACCAGCCGGCCGCTCTTGACCGCGTCGGCCGCGGTGCCGATCGCCTCGTCGCGGGCGTCGGGATGGCGGCAGTCCAGGAAACGGCTCATCGGACCGGTCCACCGCCGGATCTGCGGGCGGTCACGAAACGGGGCCGCCCGGTCAGGTCCCGGCGCGGGGTCACCTCGCCGAAGGCCCCGGTCGCCGAGACGACCTCGACGGTGGCCGAGGCGGTGGTGTCGTCGTGTTCGACGGCCAGCAGACCGCCGGGACGCAGCCAGCGGGCGGCGTGCGCGGCGATCGGCCCGATCAGCGCCATCCCGTCGGACCCGCCGTAGAGCGCGTGCGGCGGGTCGCCCAGCGCGACCTCCGGCTCCAGGTCGCAACCGGCCGGCAGGTAGGGCGGGTTGGCCACCACCAGGTCGACCCCGCAGGACAGGGCGGGCAGCAGGCCGGCGGCGGTGACGTCGGCGGCCACCACCTCCACGGTGCTCCCCTCCGCGTTGCGCCGGGCGTACCCCAGGGCCACGGGGTCGTCGTCGACGGCGATCACCCGGGCGGCGGGCCGGCCGGCCGCCAGCGCGAGGGCCAGGGCGCCCGAGCCCGTGCACAGGTCGACGATCACCGGGGACGTCCCCAGGTTCTGGGCCTGCGCCCACTCCAGCAGCGACTCGGTCTCGGGCCGCGGGGTGAACACGCCGGGCCCGACGACCAGGCGCACCGGGCCGAAGGCCGCGATACCGGTGATGTGCTGCAGCGGGACACGCTGGGCACGCCGGAGCACCGCCTCGCGGTAGCGGCCGAGAACGGCGGGGCCGGGATCGTCGATGCACGCCAGCCGGCCGCGGTCGGTCCCGGCCACATGGGCGGCCAGCAGTGCGGCGTCGTTGGCCGCCGAGTCGATCCCGGCCTCGGACAGCCGGGTGGTGGCCTCCCCGATGGCGCGGCGCAGCGGCGTCATGCCTGCTGCAACCGGGCTTGCTTGTCTGCTGCGGCCAGCGCGTCGAGCAGCGCGTCGAGGTCGCCCTCGAGAACCTGGTCGAGATTGTGGGCCTTGTAGTTGATCCGGTGGTCGGCGATCCGGTTCTCCGGGAAGTTGTAGGTGCGGATGCGCTCGGAGCGGTCGACGGTGCGGATCTGGCTGGCCCGGTCGGCGGAGGCGTCGGCCAGGGCCTGCTCCTCGGCCAGCGCCTGCAGCCGGGCCGCCAGCACCTGCATCGCCCGGGCCTTGTTCTGCAACTGGGAACGCTCGTTCTGGCAGGTGACCACGATCCCGGTGGGCAGGTGGGTGATTCGCACCGCCGAGTCGGTGGTGTTGACGCCCTGGCCGCCTTTGCCCGAGGAACGGTAGACGTCGATGCGCAGGTCGGACTCGTCGATCTGCACCTCCTCGACCTCCTCGGGCTCGGGGTAGACCAGTACACCGGCCGCCGAGGTGTGCACTCGGCCCTGGGACTCGGTGACCGGCACCCGTTGCACCCGGTGCACCCCGCCCTCCCACTTCAGCCGCGACCACACCCCGTCGGCCGCATCGCCCTTGGCGGCGATGGAGATGGTCGCCTCCTTATAGCCGCCTAGGTCGGAGAACGTCTCGTCGAGCACGGAGACAGCCCAGCCGCGGCGCTCGGCGTAGCGGATGTACATCCTGGCCAGGTCGGCGGCGAACAGCGCCGACTCCTCGCCGCCCTCCCCGGACTTCACCTCCAGCACGATGTCGTCGGGGTCATGCGGGTCCCGGGGTGCCAGCAGGTCCACGAGAGCCTCGTCGAGCCGGTCGACCTGCTCCTGCAACTCGGTGACCTCCGCGGCGAAGGACGGGTCGTCGGCGGCGAGCTCGCGGGCGGCCTGCAGGTCGCCGCGAGCGGCCTCGAGCTTGCGGTAGGTGCCCACGATCGGCGCCAGCTGGGCGAAGCGGCGGCCGACCCGGCGGGCGTCGGCGGGCTGGGCGTGCAGGGTCGGGTCGGATAGTTGCCG
>CAYXOM010000352.1:0-1908 GCA_964466565.1 uncultured Mycobacterium sp. | reverse complement strand
ACGCCGGCGTACCCGCCGATCTCCGCCGGTGCCGGGAGGTACTCGAAGTCGGTGCCCTGCAGGGCGCCGTCCATGGTCGCCTTCCAGATGTCCGCGGGGATGCCGGCACCGTACACCGGGCCGCCCCAGCTGTTGACCAGTGGCTTGTCGCCTTTGACGGTGCCGACCCAGACCGCGGTGGACAGCGCGGGGGTGTACCCGACCATCCAGGCGTCCCGGTTGGCCCCGGTGTCGCCGAGTTGGTGGGTGCCGGTCTTGGCCGCCGACGGCCGCCCGCCGGCGAGATTGTGCCCGGCCGACCACCCGGCGATGGGCGCCATCGCCGCGGTCACGTTGTCGGCGACGGCGGCCTCGATGCGCCGTTCGCCCTCGCTGTCTTCGGCGGCGGCGTCGAAGAGGACCTCCCCGGCGGCGTTGACCACCTTCTCGACGAAGTGCGGCCGGTGGTAGATCCCGGAGTCGGCCAGCGTGGCGTACGCCGAGGCCATGTCGATCACCCTGGTCTCGTATTTGCCCAGCACGACGCCGGGCGCCGGGGGCCCGCCCAGGCCGTCCTCGGACAGGGTGTGCGCGAAACCGGGGATGCTCTCGGCGATGCCGGCGCGGTGGGCGGCGTCGGCCACGTCGACCGGGCCGTTCTTCAACTTCAGCATCAGCCGGTAGTAGCTGGTGTTGTAGGACTGTTTGAGCGCCTCGGCGATGTTGCAGGTGCCGCACCCGCCGCCCTCGGCGTTGTTGATGGTGAGCTTCTCGTCGACCTTCAGCGGCGCACTGTCCACCTGGTAGCCCAGCCCCATCCCCTGCTCGAGCGCGGCGACCAGTGCGAACACCTTGAACGACGAACCGGTGGGCAGGCCGGCCTGGGCGAAGTCGAAACCGGCGGCGTCGGTGCCGCCGAAGTAGGCCCGGACGCCGCCGGTGCGCGGGTCGATCGCCACCACGGCGGCGCGCATCTCGGGCATCTGCCCGTCGAGGAAGGTCGCCACGGCGTTCTCGGCGGCCTGCTGGGCCTGCGGGTTGATCGTGGTGGTGATCTGCAGACCCTGGGTATTGAGGGTCTGTTCGTCGATGTTGAACAGTTCGAGCAGTTCGCTGACCACCTGGCGCTCGATCAGACCGTTGGGGCCGGTGGTGAGATTGGCGGCCTTGGCCTGATCGGGGGGAAGGGTCTGGGGGAACATCTGGCGGTCGCGATCCTGCGGGCTGAGCGCGCCGATGGTGACCATGCCGTCGAGCACCCAGTTCCACCGGTTTTCGGCCGCGTCGGCGTTGACCGCCGGGTCCAGCGCCGACGGCTGCTGGATCAACGCGGCCAGGAGGGCGCCCTCGGCGACGGTGAGTTGCTCGACGGGCTTGCCGAAGTACGCGTTGGACGCCGCAGAGATGCCGTAGGCACTGCGTCCGAAGTAGATGATGTTCAGATAGGCCTGCAGTACTTCGTCTTTGGACCATTGCTGGGACATCTTGGTCGAGATGACCAGTTCCTTGGCCTTGCGGATCAGCCCGCCGAAGCCGTACCGCTGGTCACCGACGAGCGCGTTCTTCACGTACTGCTGGGTGATCGTCGAGCCGCCCTGGATGTCCCGGCCGAAGAGGTTGTTGCGCACCGCCCGGGCGAATCCGGATACCGAGAATCCCGGGTTGGAGTAGAAGTCGCGGTCCTCGGCCGCCATCACCGCGTCGAGCACGTGTACCGGGATCTGGTCGATGTCGACGTCGACCCGGTTGCCCTCGGGGGGAACGATCTTGGCCAACTCCGAGCCGTCGCTGAACAAGATGGTCGAGACCTGGTTGGTGCGGATGTCGCCCGGTTGGGGAACGTCGACCACCAGGTAGGCCATCCCGAAGGTGAGCAGCGGGAGCACGACGAACAGCGCGGCGGCCGCGGCGAGCCACCGTCGCGGGCTC
>CAYXOM010000351.1:0-3246 GCA_964466565.1 uncultured Mycobacterium sp. | reverse complement strand
GACACGGCGCCTCCGCGGCAGCGCGAGCAACGCCGTCAGCCGGGCGGCCAGGGTGGCCGAGCGGCCCGGGCCGGACCGGACGGCCGGTTCGGCCTCGGCGACGGCGGCGTGGGTCGGGCCGCGTCCGGGCGACATCGCGAGGTACCAGCGCGCCATTCCCACCAGCAGCACCGCCGCCGAGGTGAACAGCATCAGCGGGAATCGCTCGATCAGCGGGTAGCCGCAGGTGATCAGGAATCCTTTGAGGGAGGCGAACTCCGAGCGGTGGAAGAGGTAGTAGGCGGCCGGGACCGCCACGAACAGCAGCAGGGGTGGCTGGACCACCGCGGTGAAGATCGCCGAGTGGCGCACCGCGATCACCGCCAGGATGCAGCCGAGCGCGAAGCAGGCCGAGAACGCCGCCCCCAGTTCCTGGTCGCCCGAGGCGGCCTCGACGGCCAGGCCGAGAATGGTCAGGGTCGAGGCGATGACGACGGCGCCCCACGGCGGCACCCCGGCGACCGGCGGGTACGCCGAACGTCGCGCGGCCGGGACGGTCGCGGAGGTACTGGCGGCGGGCACGCCTAGACGGTACCGGCTGCGGCCGCGGTCTCTGAGGTTGACGCGTCGGGGCGTGGCCTCTCCTAGACTCATCGTCCTGTGAGCCTGAGCCTGGGGATCGTGGGTCTGCCCAACGTCGGCAAGTCGACGCTGTTCAATGCGCTGACCAGCAACAACGTCCTGGCGGCCAACTATCCCTTCGCCACCATCGAACCCAATGAGGGTGTCGTCGCGCTGCCCGACCCCCGGTTGCAGAAGCTGGCCGGAATCTTCGGATCTGAGCGCGTGGTGCCGGCGCCGGTGACCTTCGTCGACATCGCCGGCATAGTCACAGGAGCCTCGGAGGGAGCCGGCCTGGGCAACAAGTTCCTGGCCAACATTCGCGAGTGCGACGCGATCTGTCAGGTCGTCCGGGTGTTCACCGACGAGGACGTCGTTCACGTCGACGGGCAGGTCGACCCCCGGTCGGACATCGAGGTGATCGAGACCGAACTGATCCTGGCGGACCTGCAGACCCTCCAGCGGGCGATCCCCCGACTGGAGAAGGAGGCCCGGACCGACAAGGACCGCGGGCCGGCCCACGAGGCCGCGCTGGCCGCCCAGCGGTTGCTCGACGGCGGCACCACTGTGTTCGCCGCCGGCGGGGCGGTGGACGCCGCGCTGCTGCGCGAGCTCAACCTGCTCACCGTCAAGCCGTTCCTCTACGTCTTCAACTGCGACGAGGTGGTACTGGCCGACGCGCAACGAGTCGCCGAACTGCGTGATCTGGTCGCACCGGCCGACGCGGTGTTCCTCGACGCGAAGATCGAGTCGGAACTCATCGACCTCGATGACGACTCGGTCGCGGAGCTGCTGGAGTCGATCGGCCAGCACGAGCGGGGCCTGGACGCGCTGGCGCGCGCCGGATTTCACACCCTGAAGCTGCAGACTTACCTGACCGCAGGTCCCAAGGAGGCCCGGGCCTGGGTGATCCGCCGCGGCGACACCGCACCGAAGGCCGCCGGGGTGATCCACTCCGACTTCGAGAAGGGGTTCATCAAGGCCGAGGTCGTCTCGTTCGACGACCTCGTCGAAGCCGGGTCGATGGCCGCGGCCAAGGCCGCCGGCAAGGTGCGCATCGAGGGCAAGGACTACGTGATGGCCGACGGCGACGTGGTGGAGTTCCGGCACGGAGCAACCACTAAGCCGGGCCGTTAGGACCGGCCCCGGACGGGGCCGTCAGGTCCGCCGCCGGCTCATCGCGACGGCAGTAACGCGTCCGCCGCGTGTCGCGTTCCGGCATCGGCCGGGTGGTTGCGGGAGACCGCGACCACGGCGGCCAGTTGGACGATCCCGGCCGCCACGAACGGCCACAGCAACCCGGCGGCCAGCGCCATCGCGCCGGGATGGCGCGGCGCGGCCACGTCGGGGGTTCGTAGCCATTCGGCGGCGAGGAAGGCAGCGGTGCTCACCGTGACCGCGATCACCAGGTAGTAGCTCAGGACATCCATCCCGCACCTCCGTGCGCCGGGCTGACCGAAAGCTAACCGGACGCGCCGGGGTGGCCCGGACGCCTCGCCGATGCGCTCGTGAAGTGTTTCGCAACCGTGACCCGCCGCGTTACGGCTGCGGGACCCGCTAGCGGGTGAGGAAGTCGACGACGACCGCGCTGAAGGCGTCGTTGTCGTCCCCGGCCGCGGTGTGCCCGGCCCGGGGGAGTTCGACGAACTGCGCCCGGGGCACCGCGGCCAGGAACGCCTCGGCGCCCTCGGCGCTCACCACATCGGACATCCTCCCGCGGACGAGCAGCACCGGGATGGTCAGTTCGGCGGCGGCCCGCTCGAGGTCCCCGACCAGGCCCCGGTCGTCCTGAATGGCGCTGACGAAGGCGGGATCCCAGTGCCAGTGCCAGCGCCCCTCCCGTTCCCGCAGATTCTTGCGCAACCCGTCGAGGTTGCGGTCCCGGCGGCGCTGGGGGAGATAGGCGGCGATCGCCTCGGCAGCCTCGTCGAGCGTGGCGAAGCCGTCGAGGTGGCGCGTCATGAAGTCCCGGATGCGCGAGGTGCCCTCCTGTTCGAATCGGGGCACGACGTCGACCAGGACCAGCTCGGACACCATGCCCGGCCCGGCTTCGCGCGCCGCCAGGATCCCGGTCATCCCGCCCATGCTGGCGCCGACCAGTGCCACCGGCCGCCCGATCGCCTTGAGCACCGCGATGGCGTCGCGGGTCAGCGTGTGCAGTGAGTAGTCCCCGGCGGGGGAGCGGTCGCTGTCGCCGTGGCCGCGCGCGTCGAATGCCACCACGTGGAAGCCCCGGTCGGCCAGAATCTGCCCGGTGTTGCGCCAGGAGAACCGGTTCTGACCGCCGCCGTGCAGCAGCAGGATGCCGCGGTCGGCGCCGGGGTTCCACTCGGCGGCCACCAGACGCAGGGTTGCGTCGCCGGCGAACTCCACGGTCTGCGGACCCGTCACCGGGCTGCTCCTCTCGTCCGGGTGGACGTTACCGGTGCGGTCGCCGGTAGCCTCGGGCCGGTGAGCGAGGACCCCGGCCCGGCGCGCCCCCTGCCCCGGTGGGCGCTGGTGGGACTGGTTCTGCTCGTGGCGGTGGGAGCGTGGTCGGCTTACCGGGCCTACTCGGTGCGCGCCACCGAGGCGACCCACGCGCAGATGGTGGCGGCGGCGCGGGCCGGGCTGGTCAGCCTGACCAGCATCGACCACGAGCGCGTC
>CAYXOM010000350.1:0-9167 GCA_964466565.1 uncultured Mycobacterium sp. | reverse complement strand
GCCGCCACTTCCTCGGGCCGAGCCGGGCGGTGGCCGATCGCCGCGATCACGCCGGCGCCCGACTCGGTGCCGACCTCCACGAGATAAAGCACGCCCTCCGGGCCGGCGCGCTCGGTGAGGGCCAGGTCGTAGCCGGGGCCGCAGGCCGGGCCGGTCCCGGTCGAGGCACAGAAGCACAGGCCGCCCGGTTCGGTGCAGTTCACCGCGACGATGAACGCGCCGTCCCGACGGCGCAGATAGGAGTCGTCGGGGTGCGCGCCGCCGGTGAGCACCCGGTCGAGGACGCCGAGGGCGGCCAGGTCACACCCGCGCACTCCGAGGAACGCATACCGCGGGGTGGGCTCGTCCCCCTCGCCGTCCCCGGCCGCCGAGGACCAGACCCGCCGGCGCGGCGGGTGGACGAACTGCTTGAACGACTGCGGCCCGGCGGAATGCCCGAACGCCGCACCGTCCTCGCGTCGGCGCAGCCGGTAGCTGCCCGGCGCGACCTCCACACCCCAGCCGTGCGGCAGGTCCTCTGCGCCGTCGAGTTCGGCCAGCACGATGGCCGCGCCCTGCACCGTGGGACCCACCACCTGATACCCGCTCCGGCGCAACTCCGCGATCAACTCGCCCAGCCCGGCGGAATCGATCACCACCTGATCGCCCGGCCGCATGATTCCATCGTGCCCCACCCGGCCCCGTGGCGCGCGGGGCTTAGGTCACCCGGTGGGTCACCGGGTCGGCCTCAGAGCACCCCGGGTGCCGGATCCCGGCCGAGTTGGTGGGCCAGGGCGTCGCCCACCGTCGGGTGCCGGAACCGGTGGCCCAGCCCGGTGAGCTTCGCCGGAACAACCCGCTGGTCGGCTTCGGCCAGTTCGCGGGCGCCCTGGACACCCAGGAGCACCCGCGGGCCGAACCCGGGCACCGGGATGACCGCGGGACGGCGCAGCGTCGCGGCCAGTGCCCGGGTGTAATCGGCGTTGCGCACGGGCCGCGGGCCGACGGCGTTGACCGGCCCGCGCAACCGGACGTCGTAGAGCGCGCGCTGATACACGTCGAGCAGGTCGTCGATACCGACCCACGACAGCCACTGCCGGCCGCTACCCAGCCGCCCGCCCAGGCCGGCGGCGAACAAGGGTCGCAGCAATCGCAGCGTGCCGCCTGCGGCGGCCTGCACGATCCCGGTGCGCACCGTGACCACCCGCAGGCCGGCGTCGGCGGCCGGAGCGGCCGCGGCCTCCCAGTCGGCCACGACGTCGGCCAGGAATCCCTCGCCGCGCGGGCTGTCCTCGTCGAGCACCGTCTCGCCGCAGTCGTACCCGTAGTAGCCGATCGCCGAGGCGCTGACGAACGCTCTCAGGCCGGGTGTGCGCGCAGCCACCGCGGCCAGCCGGCGGGTCGGCTCGATCCGGGAGTCGCGGACCGCCCGGCGGTGCGACTCGGTGAACCGGCCCGCGATCGACTCGCCGGCCAGGTGCACGACGGCGTCGATGCCATCGAGCAGATCCGGCGCCGGATCGGCTGGGTCCCAGCGTCTTTCATCCTCATGGGTGGGCGTCCGGCGTACCAGCCGGACGACCCGGTGACCGCCGGTGCTCAGGAACGCCGCCAGCGCGGTGCCCACCAGCCCGGAGGCGCCGGTGATCGCGACGGTCAGCGTGCCCAGGCCGGCCTCCTCGGCGTCCCGGTGCGCGGCGAGGTCCTCGGCGAGCTGACGGTGCCGGTAGGCGAATGTCGACCGCAGCGCCCGTCCCGGCACGGTGGTGTCGACCTCGTCGTGCACGCGGGTGCCGCCGTCGGTCTCGTCGAAGGTGTGGGTGTGCCGCCACCAGCCGATGATCCGGGGCGGCCACGTCATCAACCCGTCCGAGGAGAGCACGTCGCGGAACTGGTGCGGCGGGTCATAGCCGGCCGGGTCGTGCCGGGCCACCCAGCGCAGGCCGCCGGGCAGCCCGAGGACCGCCCGTCCGTCGGCCAGCGAGCGGGTCTCCTCGATCACCCGCATCGGCTGCCAGGGCGGGACCAGGCGGCGCATCGCGCCCGGCCGGGTGTGCCAGGCCCAGACCTTGTCAATCGGGTGGTCGACGACGCTGGCGTACCGGATTCCCACCGCAGGGCTCAACGCTGGTCCGGCCTGCCGACCTCGCCGGCGACCTCCTCGGCGATCTCGTCCGCGATCTCATCGTCGCCGGATATCTGGCCGGTCTCCCCGACGGTGTGCAGTGCCGACTCCTCCGCAGGGGGTGGATACTCGGGCTCGTCGTCGCTGTAGGTGTCGTACTCGGGCTCCTCGTGGACCACCTCCTCGGGGTGGTCCTCCAGGGCGATCTGCTCCTCGACGAACAACGTCTCGGCGTCGGGAGTCTCCCCCTCGATGACTGCGGTGCTCTCGGAGAGCTCAGCGACCTCCGGCCCCGGCTCCGTGAGTTCGGCGGCCCCGGCGGCACCCAGCGCCGAGCCGGACCGCTGCCGCTCCCGGATCGCGTCGATGACCAGCAGGATCACCCCCAGCGAGCTCGCCGCGATACACGCCCACGCCACCACCTCGTTGCCGGTGACCACCGCGGTGACCAAGGCGACCAGCCCGATGACGGCCAGCGCGAGCGCAGCGATCAGCATCGGGGGTCCTCCTGGTTCGGTCAGCGCCTCCGGGGAGGACTATTGGTGCCGAATGACTATTGGTACCGAATGACTATTGGTACTGAATGTAACCGGTGTCCCCGGAGTCGGCCGGGGCGGCCGAGCCGCGTTGCCCGAGTTCCTCGAGCTGGGATTCCAGATACGTCTTCAGGCGGGTGCGGTACTCGCGCTCGAAGGTCCGCAGCTGCTCGAGCCGGCCCTCCAGAGCGGCGCGCTGCTGGTGGACCGAACTCATCGCCTCGGTGTGCTGGCGCTCGGCGTCGGCCCGCAGGATCTCCGCGCGCTCCTGTGCCGAGCGCAGCTGGGCCTCCGAGCGGCTCTGCGCATCGGCCAGCATGGCCTCGGCGCGCTGGCGGGCCTCGTTGACGGTCGTCTCGGCCACGTAGCGGGCCTCCGAGACGATCTGCTCGGCACTGGCGCGGGCTTCCGAGACCATCGCCTCGGCGTCGGCGCGGGCCGTGGAGCTCAACCGGTCGGCGGTGTCCTGAGCCAGCGCGAGCACCCGGGCGGCCTTGACGGCCTGCTCCTCGCTGAGGTCGCCGGACTGCTCGACGACGACCGTGCTCACCACGGGTTCGGACTGGTAGACCGGGATGGCCTGGGTGACCTGCATCCCGCCCGCCCGCGCCGAGGCGAGCTGGGAATCCAGTTCGCCCACCCGCTGGCGCAGATCGGCGTTCTCCTCGATCAGCCGGGCGAGTTCGCTCTCCACCAGGTCGAGGAACGCGTCGACCTCGTCCTCGTTGTAGCCACGCTTGCCGATGGGCGGCTTACTGAAGGCCACATTGTGCACGTCGGCCGGTGTGAGTGGCATTGTCTGGCCCTTCCGATCTGGGAAACGGCGGTGGGCCGAGTCCGGAAAACCGAGTCGTAGTGTAGACGCAGCCGCGCCTGATCGTTACGTACTGTAACTGCCGTCCATCCTGTAACACCAGACCCGCCGGTAGCACGAATCGGCATCGGTGGCTTTCTCCGCAGGTCAGGCGGCTGCGCGTCAGGTCAGGCGGCTGCCCGTCAGGTCAGGCGGCTGCGCCGAACGCGGCATTCATGCCGATGAAGGCCAGCAGCAGCAGCACCATGATCGAGAAGTCGAGCCGCACGGCCCCGATCGTGAGCTGCGGGATGATCCGGCGCAGCAGCTTCACCGGCGGATCCGTCACGGTCATGATGACCTCCAGAATCACCACGGTGAACCCGCGCGGTTGCCAGTCCCGGCTGAACGAGCGGATGAACTCCACCACGATCCGGGCCAACAACAACAACCAGAACAGAAAGAGCGCGAAGCCCAGGATCTGAAAGAGCAGTGACACCGAAGTCCGGTCCTAACCTCGAAGCGGCAGGCGTACGGCGGGCACCGGGGCGTCCCGCCCGACTAGCCTACCGAGCCGACCGGGCCTACCGGGCCTACCGGGCCGACCGGGCCGACCGGGCCGACTGGACCTACTGGTAGCTGTAGAAGCCGGCCTCGGCGATCCGGCGCCGCTCCTCGGCGGAGACGTCGACGTCGGCCGGCGCCAGCAGGAACACCTTGGTGGCCACCTTGTCGAACGAGCCGCGTAGCGCGAAGGCCAGGCCGGCGGCGAAGTCGACCAGGCGCTTGGCATCGGCGTTGTCCATCGACACCAGGTCCATGATCACTGGTTGGCCGTCGCGGAAGCGCTCCCCGATGGTGCGGGCTTCGCTGTAGTCCTTGGGGCGCAGCGTGGTGATCTTGGACAGCGGGCTGCCCTCCTCGAAGAGCATGGCCATCCGGCGCGGGTCCATCGCCAGCGCACCCCGGGTCGCACCGCGCAACGGGGCGAACCGCGTCCGCGGGGCCAGGTCGTGGGGGTGGTCGAACTCGCGCGGCCGAAACCTCGGCTCCTCGTAACCACCGGCACGGAACCCGCCGGTCGGGGCGTAGTCGGAACCACGGTCGTCGTAGTCGTGGGCCATCCGCGAGTCGTGGTCGTCGTAGCGGCCGTCGAGGCGCGCCCGGTCGTAGCCGTCGTCGAAGCGCTCGCCGCGACGGGAGTACCGACCGCGCCCGCCCTCGCGGTCGTCGTCGTAGTACTCGTCGTCGTAGTCGTCCATCGGCGCCATGCCGAAGTAGGCCTTGACCTTGTGCAGCGTGCTCATCTGCGTGACCCTCCGATGCGTGTGATGGTCGTCTCGTGTGACGATCGTTGTCGGTGATAACCGCTGTGGCTGGTGTGATTTCCTACGGAGACGGTAGAGGACGTTCGCCCAGAAGCGCCGTACCGACACGCACGCATGTCGAGCCATGCCGGACCGCCGCCTCGAGATCACCGGACATCCCGGACGAGAGCATGGTCGCGGCCGGATACCCGTCGAGCACCCGCCGGTGGGCGGCGGCCAGCGCCGCGAAAGCGGCCTCGGGATCCGCCCCCAGGGGCGCCACCGCCATCAGCCCGGCCAGTTCGAGTGCCCCCGCGGAGGCGATCTGCTCACACAACCGGTCGACAGCGACGACGTCGGCGAGGTCGATGCCGCCGCGGGCGGTGTCCCCGTCCAGGCTCACCTGCACCAGAACCCGAAGCGGCCCCGGGCGCCGGTGCTCGTCGAGGGCGCGGGCCGCCGCGGCGTCCAGAGCCTCGGCGAGTCGCCCGGAGTCCACCGAGTGCACGGTGTCGGCCCAGCCGGCGACCCCGCCGGCCTTGTTGCGCTGGACCCGGCCGACCATGTGCCAGGCCACCGACCCGGGGTCGGGTACCAGCGCGTCGAACTCGGCGATCTTGGCCACGGCCTCCTGGGACCGGGACTCGGCGAAGGCACGGCAGCCCAGGCGCCACAGGATGGCGACGTCGGAGGACGGAAAGAACTTGGTGACCGGCAGCAGGGTGATTTCCGCCGGGCTGCGCCCGGCCGCCTCGGCGGCGCGGGCCAGGCGGGCCCGGACCGCGGCCAGTGCAGCGGTCAGCTCCGCCACCCGGTCGGCGGGACTCACTGCATCCACACCAGGGAGGCCAGCCGCCCGGTGCGGCCGTCGCGGCGATGGCTGAACAGGCCGGCATCGGCGACGGTGCAGCGCGGGTCGGCGTCGATCTCCCGCACCCCGGCGGCGGCGAGCTGACGCGCGAGGCCGGCCCGCAGGTCTAGGGCCGGGGTGCCGCGCGCGGAACGCGTCCGGCTGCCGGGCAGTCGCGACTCAACGTCGGCGGCCATCTCCTCGGGCACCTCGTAATTAGGCCCGCTGACCGCGGGCCCGAGCAGGACCGACACGTCGCCGGCGTGCGCGCCGAGCGCGACCATGGCCTCCAGCGTGCGCAGCGCCACGCCCGCCGCCGCGCCCACCCGGCCGGCGTGCGCGGCGCCGACCACCCCCGCCCGGGCGTCGGCCAGCAGGACCGGCACGCAGTCCGCGGTCACCACCGCCAACGCCAGCCCGGGTTCGGCGGTGACCAGGGCGTCGGTGTCCTCGACCGGCTTGGCGCGGGGGCCGTCGACCACGCCCACCCGGTCGCCGTGCACCTGGTTCATCCACACCATCCGGTCGTCCGGCAGCCCGATCGACGCAGCCAATCGGCGGCGGTTGGCGGCCACCGCGGCCGGGTCGTCACCGACGTGGTCACCGAGATTGAAGGAGTCGAACGGCGGAACCGACACACCACCGGCCCGGGTGGTGGTGACGCGGCGAACGCGGACGCTCATTGCCCGGTGCGGCCGGTACGTCAGTGCCGCATGAAGGGCGGCACGTCGACATCGTCGTCGTCGTCGCCGACGGACGACGAGCCGTTGCTGTGCACCGGCACCGGGATCGGCTCGATCGAGTCGATCGGCTCGAACAGCGAGGAACTCAGCTGACCGGCCGCTGCGGCCGCGATGGTCACGGCCGGGCCGGCGGGCGCCGGGGCCACCGTCGCGGTGGTGTCGGCGGTCGCCGAGGTGTTGTCGATGATGATCGACTTGCGGCTGACGCCGCTGGCGTCGAAGCCGGCCGCGATCACCGTCACCCGGACCTCGTCGCCGAGCGAGTCGTCGATCACGGTGCCGAAGATGATGTTGGCGTCGGGGTGGGCGGCGTCCTGCACCAGCGAGGCCGCTTCGTTGATCTCGAACAGACCGAGGTCGCTGCCGCCGGCGATCGACATCAGCACTCCCTGGGCGCCCTCCATCGAGGCCTCGAGCAGCGGGGAGTTGATCGCGACCTCGGCCGCCTTGACAGCCCGGCCCTCGCCGCGCGAGGAGCCGATGCCCATCAGCGCCGTTCCGGCACCGCTCATGATGCCCTTGACGTCGGCGAAGTCGACGTTGATCAGGCCCGGCGTCGTGATCAGGTCGGTGATGCCCTGCACGCCGTTGAGCAGCACCTCGTCGGCACTGCGGAAGGCATCCATCAGCGAGACGTTCGCATCGCCCATCTGCAGCAGCCGGTCGTTGGGGATGACGATGAGAGTGTCGCAGCTCTCCCGCAGCGCCGAGATGCCCGCCTCGGCCTGGTTGGAGCGCCGCTTGCCCTCGAAGGAGAACGGCCGGGTGACCACACCCACCGTCAGCGCGCCGAGCTTGCGGGCAATGTTGGCGACCACCGGAGCGCCCCCGGTTCCGGTGCCGCCGCCCTCTCCCGCGGTGACGAACACCATGTCCGCCCCGCGCAGCAGTTCCTCGATCTCGTCCTTGGCGTCCTCGGCGGCCTTGCGGCCGACGTCGGGGTCGGCGCCGGCGCCGAGCCCGCGGGTGGAGTCCCGGCCGACGTCGAGCTTGACGTCGGCGTCGCTCATCAGCAGTGCCTGTGCGTCGGTGTTGATCGCGATGAACTCGACGCCCTTGAGCCCCTGTTCGATCATCCGGTTGACGGCGTTGACCCCGCCGCCTCCGATACCAACGACCTTGATGACGGCGAGATAGTTGTGCGGGGGGGTCATCGCAGATTCGCTTCCTCCGTGGTAGGACTCGGGCCACGCGCCTCCCCGGACAAACCCTCAACCTCAACCAGAGATTTAGAGTTATGTCAAGTTGTGCCGCGTACTCCGAAACCTAGGGTTCGCCCCGACCCCTGGCCAGGAGGCGCGCCGACGTGTCGCACGCGAGATCTCCGGGAGGTCCGGCAGTTGCCGCGACACGGTGCCCTGCATGCGGCAACATGAACGGCAGTTCGCCGACACCTGAACGGGGGGATCATGCAGGTGATCGACACGTTGCTGCGGGTGCTGTGGGGAAGCGGCGACAACCCGCTGATTCTGCAGGCCGGAATACTGGGCGTGCTGCTGATCGCCGTCGGCCTCTATCTCACCGTCCGGCTCGGCGCGATCCAGGTGCGGCACTTCGGGCACATGCTCGGCGCTTTCGCCCGAAGCATCCGCCCCGAGCACGCCGGCGGAATCTCCGGCTTCCAGGCGTTCTCGACCAGCCTGGCCGCCCGGGTGGGAGCCGGCAACATCAGCGGGGTGGCCATCGCCATCACCGTCGGCGGGCCGGGCGCCATCCTCTGGATGTGGGTCGTCGCCCTGGTCGGCATGGCGACCGCCATGGTGGAGGCCACCCTCGCCCAGACCTTCAAGCACCGCGACACCGAGGAGGGCCAGAACGTCTTCCGGGGCGGGCCCGCCTACTACATGCAGCGCGGTCTCGGCCGGCGGTGGATGGGGGTGGTGTTCTCGGTGTTCCTGATCCTGGCGTTCCCGTTCGCGTTCAACTCGCTACAGTCCAACACGGTGGCCACCGCGGTGGAGAACAGCTTCGGCATCGATCCCGGCGTGGTCGGCTTCTTCATCGCGGCGCTCACCGCGGGCATCATCTTCGGCGGCATCAAACGGATCGCGAAGTTCGCCGAGGTGGCGGTGCCGTTCATGGCACTGGCCTATCTGGGCCTGGGCCTGGTGGTGATCGCGATCAACATCGCCGAGGTGCCCGCGGTGCTCGCCGACATCGTGCTGAACGCCTTCGGGCTGAGGGAGGCCGCCGGCGGAGCGATCGGCTTCACCGTAGCCCAGGCGCTGAGCCAGGGCCTGCGACGCGGACTGTTCTCCAACGAGGCCGGTCTAGGCTCGGCCCCCAACGCCGCGGCCACCGCCGACGTCCCGCACCCGACCAACCAGGGGTACATCCAGGCGTTGGGAGTGTTCGTAGACACCATCGTCATCTGCACCACGACCGCGCTGATCATCCTGCTCTCGGGGGTATGGAGCCCGGGGGTGACCGGTTACGACGGACGTGGAGTCGCGCTCACCCAGGACGCGCTGTCGGCGTCGGTCGGCGACTGGGGCGGTGACTTCGTGGCCCTGGCGCTGGTGTTCTTCGCCTTCACCTCGATCGTGGCCAACTACTACTACGGCGAGACGTCGGTTCTTTTCCTGCGCGGCGACCACCGCATTCTCGTCCCGATGCGGATCCTGGTGGTGGCAGGGGTTTTCGGCGGAGCCATCGCCTCGGTGTCCACCGTGTGGGACATCGCCGACGTCGCGCTCGGACTGATGGCACTGGTGAACCTCACCGCGGTGGTGTTGTTGAGCAGGGTGGGCATCGCCGTGATCAGGAACTACGAGGATCAGATGAAGCAGGGGCTCACGCCGTCGTTCACCCACGACTCGGTGCCCGGCATCGGC
>CAYXOM010000349.1:0-5323 GCA_964466565.1 uncultured Mycobacterium sp. | reverse complement strand
GCCTCGGCCGCCGCGCCGGCCGCGGTCGCGACCACCACCGTCATGCTCAACGCGGCGCTCGGCGGCGAGGAAGACGGCACCTCCAGACTGGACGCCGTCACCGCGGCCCTACGCAATCGGGTCGCGGCGCTGCCCGGCGGCGCCGCGGTGGGGCTGTGGACCTTCAACGGCGTGGGCAGCGGTTCGGTCGTGGCCACCGGCCCGCTGGCCGACCCTGTCGACGGCCGGCCGCGCAGCACCCTGTTGACCGGGGCGCTCGATGGGCTCGGGCCGCAGGGCAGCGGCGGGGTGTCGTTCACGACACTGCGCCTGGTCTACGCCGACGCTCTGGCCAATTACCGCCCCGGGCAACGGAACTCAGTGCTCGTCGTCACCCAGGGCCCACACACCGACCGCTCCCTCGACGGACCCGGTCTGCAGGAATTCGTCAGGTCATCCTTCGACCCCAACCGCCCGGTCGCGATCGACGTGGTGACCTTCGCCGGGGACCCCGACCGTCCTACCTGGGAGGCCGTCGCACAATTGTCCGGCGGCGGCTACACCGAGGTGCCCGGGGCGCAATCGCCCGATCTGGTGGTGGCCGTCTCGCGTGGGCTGGCCTAGCGATCACCCGCGGTCCGTCGGTCACCCGCTGCGGCCGGCGGCCGCGAAGGCCTCGGGCGACGGGCAGGAACAGACCAGGTTCCGGTCCCCGTAGACGCCGTCGATACGGCGCACCGCGGGCCACACCTTGGGTCGCTGGCCCTTGCCCAGCGGATAGGCGGCCTGCTCGCGGGTGTAGGGATGCGACCAATGTTCGGCCAGCAGGCACTCGGCGGTGTGCGGGGCGTTGCGCAACGGGTTGTCCTCGGCGGACCACGCTCCGGAACCGACGTGGTCGATCTCGGCGCGAATTGCGATCATGGCCTCGCAGAACGCGTCCACCTCGGCAAGGGTCTCGCTCTCGGTCGGCTCGACCATCAAGGTGCCCGCCACCGGGAAGCTCATCGTGGGGGCATGGAAACCGTAGTCGGCGAGGCGCTTCGCGACGTCGTCGACGGTGACGCCGGTCGACTTGGTGATCGGGCGCAGATCCAGGATGCACTCGTGGGCGACCATGCCGTTCTCACCGGTGTAGAGCACCGGGTAGTACTCGTCGAGTCGGCGCGCGATGTAGTTGGCCGACGCGATGGCGGCCAGGGTCGCCGATCGCAGGCCGGTGGCTCCCATCATCCGGATGTAGGCCCAGGTGATCGGCAGGATTGACGCCGACCCATACGGCGCCGCCGAGACGGGGCGGCCGCCGGGCAGTTCGGGAGCGTGCGGGTGGCCGGGCAGATAGGGCGCCAGATGCTCGCGCACCGCCACCGGTCCCACGCCCGGACCTCCGCCCCCGTGCGGGATGCAGAACGTCTTGTGCAGGTTCAGATGACTGACGTCGCCGCCGAACTTCCCCGGGCGTGCCACCGCGACCAGCGCGTTCAGATTGGCGCCGTCGATGTACACCTGCCCGCCCGCGTCGTGCACCGCCGCACAGATCTCGGCGATGTGGTGCTCGTAGACGCCGTGGGTCGAGGGATAGGTCACCATGAGGGCGGCGAGACTGTCCGCGTGCTCGGCGATCCTGGCGCGCAGTTCCTCGAGGTCGACGTCACCGTTGTCGCGGCACCCGATCACCACCACCCGCATCCCGGCCAGCGCCGCCGACGCGGCGTTGGTGCCGTGGGCACTCGAGGGGATCAGGCAGACGTCGCGGTGACTCTCCCCGCGGGCCACGTGGTAGTCGCGGATGGCCAGCAGGCCCGCGTACTCCCCCTGCGACCCGGCGTTGGGCTGCAGCGAGACCGCGTCATAACCGGTGATCCCGGTCAGCCACTCTTGGAGATCGGCGATCAGCCGCCGCATCCCGGCAGCGTCGTCGGCTGGGGCGAACGGGTGCAGCCGGCCGAACTCCGGCCAGGTGACCGCCTCCATCTCCGCGGCCGCGTTGAGCTTCATCGTGCACGACCCCAACGGGATCATCGTGCGATCCAACGCCAGGTCCCGGTCCGACAGACTGCGCAGGTAACGCATCATCGCGGTCTCCGTCCGGTAGGACCTGAAGGCCGGATGCTGAAGGAATTCCGTTGTGCGAGTAACAATTCCGGACCCGGAGCCCGGGACACCCCCGGCCGGTGCGGCCCCGAAGGCCCCGGCGACCGCAGCCAGGTGCTCCCCGGTGGTGGCCTCGTCGCAGGCAGCCGAGACGTGGTCGGCATCAACGCGCCAGACGTTGACCCCACACTCCTTGGCCGCGGCCACCACCCGGTCGGCGCCTCCGGGAACCCTGGCCAGCACGGTGTCGAAGAAGTGGTCGTGCACGACCTCGACCCCGGCGGCCCGCAGCCACTTCGCCAACGTACGAGCCCGGACGTGGACGCGCCGGGCGATCGAGCGCAGCCCGTCGGCGCCGTGGTAGCAGGCGTACATCGCCGACATGACCGCCAGGAGCACCTGGGCGGTGCAGATGTTGCTGGTGGCCTTGTCCCGGCGGATGTGCTGCTCGCGGGTCTGCAAGGACAACCGGAACGCCGGTGACCCGTCGGCGTCCACCGAGACTCCGACCAGCCGGCCGGGCAGCTGCCGGGCGTGGGCGGTGTGGGCGGCGAGATATCCGGCGTGCGGGCCGCCGAAGCCCATTGGCACGCCGAACCGCTGCGCACTGCCGAAGGCGACGTCGGCGCCGATGTCGCCGGGCGGCGCGATCAGCGTGAGCGCCAGCAGGTCGGCGCCCACCGCCACCAGCGCTCCGCGATCATGCGCCTGTGTTACCAGATCCGACCAGTCGTCGACCCGCCCGCTGGCTCCGGGCAACTGCACGATCACCCCGAAGAAGTCGCCGTCGGGGAGGCCGGCGCGGAGGTCTGCGGTGACGATCTCGATGCCCAGCGGTTCGGCCCGGGTCGCCAGCACCGCGGCGGTCTGGGCGAACAGGTCGGCGTCGACGGCCAGCCGATTCGCCTGGCCACGGGCCGCACGGTGCATCAGTGTCATCGCCTCGGCGGCCGCGGTCGCCTCGTCGAGCATCGAGGCGTTGGCGATGTCCAGCCCGGTGAGGTCGGCGACCATGGTCTGGAAGTTCAGCAGCGCCTCAAGCCGTCCCTGGCTGATCTCGGGCTGGTAGGGGGTGTAGGCGGTGTACCAGGCGGGGTTCTCCAGGATGTTGCGCAGCAGCACCGGCGGGGTCAGGGTGTCGTAGTAACCCTGGCCGATCATCGACACCGCCACGGAGTTCGCCCCGGCCAGTTCGCGCAGATCGGCCAGTGCCTCGTGCTCGCCGGTGGGTTCGGGCAGCACCTCGAGTCCGGGCGCGACACCCCCGGCATCGGGACGGTCGAGGATGCCCGCGGGGAGCGCCTTGGCCGCCAGTTCGTCGAGCGAACCGACACCGATGACCGCAAGCATGTGTGCCAGCGAATCGGCGTCCAGGCCGATGTGGCGGTCGGCGAAGGTGGTCTCGGTGGGCTCCATGGCGACTCCTGAGTCGGGCGGACGCGGCCGGCGGCGTCCCCTCCCTCTGTCGTGGGCGCCTGAGAGATTCGGCGGGTGCCGTCGCCGGCACTGGCCTTTCCCCATGGGCGGGTGGCACACGGGCCACCGCTTTCCAGAGGCATCGTCGCCGCGCGCGGTCCGGGTGCCTGAGAGGTTGACGGAGAGGTGTTGCTCCTTCGGCGCCCGCGGCCGGCTGCCGCGGAACTCTCCCGCACGAGGCTGATGCGACCCTGAGTCTAGCCGATCTTGCGGTCGCGGCTCTTGCGACGCGAGGCCAACTCGTCCTCCGGCGCGGAGATAGACTCCCCGCCGTCGGCACGCTCGCCCGGGAAGTCGGCGATGGCGCCGGTCAGTTCGCGCATCGCGCCGCTGACCGCGATACCGAAAACGCCCTGGCCGCCCTGCAGCAGGTCGACCACCTCCTCGGCGGAGGTGCACTCGTAGACCGTGGTGCCGTCGGAGAACAGGGTGATGTTGGCGAGATCCTCCACGCCGCGCTGCCGGAGATGGTCAACGGCGACCCGGATGTTGTGCAGCGAGATGCCGGTGTCGAGGAGCCGCTTGACGATCTTGAGGACGAGGATGTCCTTGAACGAGTACAGCCGCTGGCTGCCGGATCCGGCGGCGCCGCGGATCGAGGGCACCACCAGGGAGGTGCGCGCCCAGTAGTCGAGCTGGCGGTAGGTGATACCGGCGATCTGGCAGGCGCTGGGGCCGCGGTAGCCGACGAGTTCGTCGGGCAGCGAGTCGTCGGGGAACAGGCCGGCCTGCACGCCGATGGCGGCAGGCACGGGAGACTCGGCACCTTGGGCGGTCGGCGGAGCGGTGAGGTCGAGTTCCCCCTGACGCGGCTGATCGCCCACGGTGCATCCTCTCGGTGTTCCTGCCCCTGTCCCGCCGACCGCGCGGGGTGCCCAGGTGTGGCTTGAGTATACGCCCCGGCGAGCGCGGGGTCGCGCTTCCCGACGCCGACACCCCCGGCGGGTCACAGCCGAAGTATGGCCGCGGCGGGCCGGCGGCCAACGGACCGCCTGGACGTGTCGGGGCAGCGCAGCCCAGATGAGACGCGCCCGTGACCTGCCGGGTCAGGTCGCCTTGAAGTCGTCGGGCGAGACGCTGTCGAGGAACTCCTTGAACTTCTCCACCTCGTCCTCGCGCAGCGCCCCGGAGGTCTCCGCATCGCCCTCGTCGGGGATCAGCAGCCCGGCCTCGTCGAGCACGGCGTCCTCGACGAAGATCGGCACTCCCATCCGAAGCGCGATGGCCACCGAGTCCGACGGCCGCGCCGACACCCGGACGTCCTGGTCGAAGATCATGTCAGCGTAGAAGGTTCCTTCTTGCAGGTCCACGATACGGACCTCCTTGAGCGAACGCCCCAGCGCCCCAATCACATCCCGGAACAGATCGTGGGTCAGCGGACGCGCCGGTTCGACCCCCTGCTGTTCCAGGATGATCGCGTTGGCCTCATTGGGCCCGATCCAGATTGGAAGGTAGCGGTCGCCGGCGGCCTCACGCAGCAGCAGCACCGGCTGATTGGCGGGCTGGTCGACCCGGATCCCGACGACTCGAACCTCCGACATCGGCTTCCTCACCTCCATGCGACCGCCCCGGCACAGGTCCTGTCCGAGTCTAGTCCTCAGCGATCCAGTGCGTCGCGGACCGCGGACTTGACCAGGCTAGTGTGCAGCGTGATGGCCAGGGCGGCCACCTCCCTGGCCAGGTCGTCGGCCCGGTCCCGGGCGCCCGTGCGACCGGCCTTGCCGACCGGCCCGGCGATCTGGGCGATCAGATCCGCCTGCCGGTCGGCCGCCGA
>CAYXOM010000348.1:0-15291 GCA_964466565.1 uncultured Mycobacterium sp. | reverse complement strand
GCCAGCCGGTCGATCTCGGCCTGCTGGGCGCGGAAGGTCGACTGCACGTCGGTCAGCGTCGCCACGGCCGCGTCCTGGCTGAACTTGGCATTGCGGACCGCGTCGTCGGCTGTGATCTTGGCCTGCCGGGCCAGCGCCTCGGTATTGACCACCTCAGTGCGGGCCCGGCGCAGGCCTGCCAGCGCCTGCTCGGAACTAAGCGCCAAGGCCTTGCCGGCGGTCGCCGAGGCGATGATGTCGTCCGGCGTTCGGGCCATCACCAGCGAGGCCGACGGCCCGTTGACGTAGGTAGCGGCGGCGAAGGTGTCGAAGCGCCGCTGGGCGGCCGTGATCGCCGCGTTCGCCTCCTCGACAGCCCGGCGGCCCGCCTTCACCTGCTGCTCGGCCAGCGCCGCGGCCTCCCGGGCCTCCTGCACCTGGAGGATCGCCTTGTTGACGCTCTCCTGCGCCAGTTGAACCCGGGCGCCCACGTCCTGCAGACGCTGGTTGGCCTCGGCCACGTCGGCGATCAGCGCGGCCAGAGTGCTGGGTGCCGACGCCGAGTCGCCCTGGGCCAGGGCGGCCGGAAGGGTCAGCGTCATGGCCACGCTGAGCGTGAGCGGGCACACGGACCGGCGCACCCGGACGGCGGACCTCGACAGGGTGCCGTGGGGGAACGTTCTCGACCGGGGTCTCATGCGACTCTGACTCCTCGATGGCTCACGACAGATCACTTTGGTAGCACACGCATCATTTGCCACTTCAGCAACATTTGTGACAGTTGCACCGTACGTCACACTTGTCGCACGGGAAACGGGGCGCAAGAACTACATGTTTGCAATTCGCATTATGTGACCCGAAGGTGATCTTAGGCGGTTGCCAAAAAAGGCCGTCAGGCCTGCTGGGAACCCGTTTCTCCCCGGGCCCTTGAGTTTGCTGATCGTTGCATAAACCGCACCGCCGCGACGGCTCCGGCAACCGCCGCGACGAGCGCGATCGTCAATGCCGACCATGGGAAAATCGGGGTCGTCAACTGATCGAGGAAATTCTGCGCGCCCGCCACCGGATTGGGGGCCGTCTTGGCCACGTCCTGACCGGCTTCGAGCTGGACCCGGTCGAAACCTGTGCTGTAGGTGCCGGCCCAGCCGGGGCTGAGCACCAGGACCGTCGAATCCGGGTGTTCCCGCCCGATCAGGGTGGCGACGTCGCGCAGTGGGGTGTCGATCGGCGGGCTGGTCGCCATGACGACCACCTTCAGGTCGATCCCCCGTTCCGCGGCCTCGCCGACCACCGAGACCAGCCCGGCCACGTCGGCAGCCGGCGCCGCGACACCCCGGGCTGCGACGTCGGCCTCGACCCGCGCCAGGCAGTCGGGCAGCGGTGTCGAGAAATCCAGCCCCACCGCGCTGCACACCTCCACCGGGATATACGCCGGCGCCGGCCACGCCGGGGAGTCCGGCACGGAGAAACCCGTCACGAGAGCCGACCGTACCCGCGCGGGCACCCCACGGCGCCCCGTACGCGCGGGGTATCGCCCCCGCGTCGCCGCGCGGCCCCCGGGTCTGCCTTCTAGCAGGCCAAACACAGCGGTTAGGATCGAAACCGAGATCTCCGCCACCGACCACCCGGGAGCTGATGTGAGCGTTTCGCCCAATCCGTCGCTGAACTCGTTCGGTGCGCGCGACACCCTCGAGATCGGCGATCGCCGCTACGAGATCTACCGGCTCGACGCGGTGCCCGGAACCGCGAAACTGCCCTACAGCCTGAAGATCCTCGCCGAGAACCTGCTGCGCACCGAGGACGGCGCCAACGTGACCGCCGACCACATCCGGGCAATCGCCGACTGGGACCCCGCGGCCGAACCCGACACCGAGATCCAGTTCACCCCCGCGCGGGTGATCATGCAGGACTTCACCGGTGTTCCGTGCATCGTCGACCTGGCCACCATGCGCGAGGCGGTCGCCGAACTCGGCGGCGATCCCGACAAGGTCAACCCGCTGGCCCCGGCCGAACTGGTGATCGACCACTCGGTGATCATCGACGTGTTCGGCCGCGCCGACGCCTTCGAGCGAAACGTCGACATCGAATACTCGCGCAACGCCGAGCGCTACCAGTTCCTGCGCTGGGGCCAGGGTGCCTTCGACGACTTCAAGGTCGTCCCGCCGGGCACCGGAATCGTCCACCAGGTCAATATCGAGTATCTGGCCCGGGTCGTGATGGAGCGTGACGGCAGGGCCTATCCGGACACCTGTGTGGGCACCGACAGCCACACCACGATGGTCAACGGCCTCGGCGTGCTCGGCTGGGGCGTCGGGGGCATCGAGGCCGAGGCGGCGATGCTGGGTCAGCCGGTATCGATGCTGATACCGCGTGTGGTTGGCTTCAAGCTCACCGGCGAGATCCAGCCCGGGGTGACCGCGACCGACGTGGTGCTGACAGCCACGGAGATGCTCCGCAAGCACGGCGTAGTGGGCAAGTTCGTGGAGTTCTACGGCAAGGGCGTCACCGAGGTTCCGCTGGCCAACCGGGCCACGCTGGGAAACATGAGCCCCGAATTCGGCTCCACCGCAGCGATCTTCCCGATCGACGGCGTCACCATCGACTACCTGCGCCTGACCGGGCGCAGTGCCGAGCAGGTGGCGCTGGTCGAGGCCTACGCCAAGACCCAGGGCCTGTGGCACGACCCCGGGCATGAGCCGCGCTACTCCGAGTACCTCGAACTCGACCTGGGCAGCGTGGTGCCCTCCATCGCCGGCCCGAAGCGCCCCCAGGACCGCATCGAACTCTCTGATGCGAAGACCGCCTTCCGCAAGGACATCCACAATTACGTCGAAGAGAACAGGCCCACCCCGGAGACCAAGCTCGATGAGGCGATCGAGGAGTCCTTCCCTGCCAGCGACCCCGCGGCGCTGACCTTCGCCGACAACGGAGCGGTGGTTGTGCAGTCCGCGGCCACCGGGGCCGAGGGCCGGCCCAGCCGCCCGGTGAAGGTGCGGGCGGCCGACCGCGGCGAGTTCATCCTCGACCACGGCGCGGTGGCGATCGCCTCGATCACCTCGTGCACCAACACCTCCAATCCCTCGGTGATGCTGGGGGCCGCCCTGCTGGCCAAGAACGCCGTCGAGAAAGGTCTCACCGCAAAGCCGTGGGTGAAGACCTCGATGGCCCCGGGCTCGCAGGTGGTCACCGACTACTACGAGAAGGCCGGGCTGTGGCCGTACCTGCAGAAGCTCGGCTTCTACCTGGTGGGCTACGGCTGCACCACCTGCATCGGCAACAGCGGGCCGCTGGCCGAGGAGATCTCGAAGGCGATCAACGACAACGACCTGACCGTCACCGCGGTGCTGTCCGGCAACCGCAATTTCGAGGGCCGCATCTCCCCGGACGTGAAGATGAACTATCTGGCCTCTCCCCCGCTGGTGATCGCCTACGCCCTGGCAGGAACGATGGATTTCGACTTCGCCACCGAACCCCTCGGGCGGGACGGCGATGGCAATGACGTGTTCCTCGCAGACATCTGGCCGTCCACCGCACAGATCGAGGAGACCATCGCCTCGGCGATCACCCAGCAGATGTTCACGGAGAACTACGCCGAAGTGTTCAAGGGCGACGAGCGCTGGCGCAACCTGCCCACCCCGTCCGGCCGGACCTTCGCCTGGGATCCCGCGTCGACCTATGTGCGCAAGCCGCCGTACTTCGACGGCATGCCCGCTCAACCGGTTCCGCTCTCTGACATTCACGGCGCCAGAGTCCTTGCACTGCTGGGCGACTCGGTGACCACCGACCACATCAGCCCGGCCGGGAGCATCAAGCCGGGCACCCCGGCCGCGCAGTACCTCGAGGCCAACGGCGTCGAGCGCACGGACTACAACTCCTACGGCTCGCGACGCGGCAACCATGAGGTGATGATCCGGGGAACCTTCGCCAACATCCGGCTCAGCAACCAGGTGCTCGCCGGGCTGGGGGAAGTGGTCTCCGGCGGCTACACCCGCGACTTCACCCAACCGGGCGGCCCGCAGGCGTTCATCTACGACGCCGCGCAGAACTACGCCGCCCAGAACATCCCGCTGGTGGTCCTCGGCGGCAAGGAGTACGGCTCGGGGTCGTCACGCGACTGGGCCGCCAAAGGTACCCGGTTGCTGGGCGTGCGTGCGGTGATCACGGAGTCCTTCGAGCGGATCCACCGGTCGAACCTGATCGGCATGGGCGTCATCCCGCTGCAGTTCCCCGCCGGAGAGTCGGCGGCGTCGCTGAAGCTGGACGGCACCGAGGTGTTCGACATCACCGGTGTGGAGGAACTCAATGCCGGCCGGACCCCGAAGACGGTCCACGTCACCGCGACCAGGACCGACGGCTCGACGGTGGAGTTCGACGCCGTGGTCCGCATCGACACCCCCGGGGAGGCCGACTACTACCGTAACGGCGGGATTCTGCAGTACGTGCTGCGCAACATGCTGCGGGCGGGCACGTCCGCCTAGCGCGTCGGGCAACTTCGGCGCGGTGAGCGTCGCTCAGCGGGGATCACCGCGCCGAAGTTGTGCTCAGGCCAGTTCGATGAGGCCGGCGTACTCATCGGACCAGTGGTCCTCGGTGCCGTCGGGCAGCAGCACCACCCGCTGAGGTTCCAGGGCCTCGGCCGCGCCCGGGTCATGGGTGACCAGAACCACCGCGCCGACGTAGCTGCGCAGCGCGTCGAGCACCTGCTCGCGGGAGGCCGGGTCCAGGTTGTTGGTGGGCTCGTCGAGCAGCAGCACGTTGGCCGTCGAGGCCACCAGTCCGGCCAGCGCCAGACGGGTCTTCTCTCCCCCGGAAAGCGTTCCGGCCCGCTGGTCGAGCTGGGGGCCGCTGAACATGAAGGCACCGAGCAGTCCCCGCAGCTCCTGCTCCCCGCTGTCGGGGGCGGCGTGGCGGATGTTCTCCCACACCGTGGCGGCGGCGTCGAGGGTGTCGTGCTCCTGGGCGAAGTAGCCGATTTTGCAACCGTGCCCCGGTTCGAGGCGCCCGGCGTCGGGTATCTCCGCCCCGGCCAGCAGGCGCAGCAGCGTGGTCTTCCCGGCGCCGTTGAGTCCGAGCACCACCACCCGCGATCCCCGGTCGATCGCCAGGTCCACCCCGGTGAAGACCTCGAGGGAACCGTAGTTCTTGGTCAGGCCGCTCGCCGTCAGCGGCACCTTTCCGCATGGCGCGGGGGTCGGGAACTTGATCCGGGCCACCTTGTCGGCCACCCGTTCCTCTTCCAGTGCGGCCATCATGCGGTCCGCGCGGCGCAGCATGTTCTGCGCGGCAACCGCTTTGGTGGCCTTGGCGCCGAGTTTGGCGGCCTGCGTCCGCAGTGCGGCCGCCTTCCGTTCGGCGTTGGCGCGCTCGCGGCGGCGGCGTTGCTCGTCGGTGGCACGCGCGTCGAGGTAGCGCTGCCAGCCCATGTTGTAGGCGTCCACCTCGCCGCGGACCGCGTCGAGGAACCAGACCCGGTTGACCACGTCGGCGAGCAGGTCGACATCGTGGCTGATGACGACCAGCCCGCCCGCGTAGCCCTTGAGAAAGTCGCGCAGCCAGCCGATGGAGTCGGCGTCGAGGTGGTTGGTGGGTTCGTCGAGCAACAGGGTGGTGGACGTCCCGGCGCCGGAATCCGCAGCGGCGAAGAGGATTCTGGCCAGCTCCACCCGACGTCTCTGACCGCCGGACAGGGTGCGCATCGGCTGGGTGAGCACACGCTCGGGCAGGCCCAGGCTCGCGCAGATCCTGCCCGCCTCGCTCTCGGCCGCGTATCCGCCCAGCGCGGCGAAGCGCTCCTCGAGCGCTCCGTACCGTCGCACCGCGCGGTCGCGCTCGGTGTCGTCGACCATTTCGGCCATCAGCACCTGCTGCTTCTCCAGGTCGGCGAGCAGGGTGTCGAGACCGCGCGCCGAGAGCACCCGGTCGCGGGCCAGCACGTCGAGGTCGCCCTCGCGGGGATCCTGCGGCAGATAACCGACCTCGCCGCTGCGCGCGACGGTTCCCGCGTAGGGCTCTGCCTCCCCCGCCAGGATCCTCATGGTGGTCGTCTTGCCGGCGCCGTTGCGGCCGACCAGCCCGATGCGGTCGCCGGGCGCTACACGCAGCCCGGACCCCTCGGCCAGCAGCAGGGTGCGGGCACCGGCGCGCACCTCGAGATCTGTGGCGCTGATCACCTTTGCTCCTGATGCGCCGGTGTAGGCCGGTCGTCGGTGAAGACGGGTGCGCGGCGTTCGGCCCGCGCAGCGACCGCCTCCTCGAAATTGGCGGTGAGCAGTCGCACATAGAGCTGTCCGAGGCCCTCGGCCTGCATGTGGCTCTCCAGGCTGCCGGCATCCAGACCCGCCCACAACGTGCGCTTGGTCAGTTCGGTGCCGGGGCGGGAGAACGCCGCGATCCGGTCGGCCATCTCCAGGCAGCTGGGCAGCAGGTCGCCGGCGGGCACCGTGCGGCAGACCAGGCCGATGCGTTCGGCCTCCGCCGCATCGACGTCACGGCCGGTCAGCATGATCTCGAAGGCCCGCGAACTGCCGATCGCGCGGGGCAGCAGGTAGGACAGGCCCAGCTCGGAGGCGGTCAGGCCGTTGTTGATGCCGGCCGCTCGGAAGTAGGCGCCGGCGGCGGCCACCCGGATGTCGGCCGCCAGCGCCAGGCACAGTCCGCCCCCGATGGCCGCGCCGTTGACCGCGGCGATGATCGGCTGGTGCAGCCGGCGCATCGCCAGGATCACCTCGTCGAGCACTTCCATCGACCGCAGCGCGTAGCTGGGCCGGGTCAGTCCCTGCACGTGCGGTACCGAGCCGGCCGACTTCTGGTCGGCTCCCGAGCAGAAACCCCGGCCCGCACCGGTCAGGACGACGACGCGGACGTCGTTGTCCCGATTGACCTGCACCAGCGCATCGCGCAGCGGGATCATGACGTCGAACGCCATGGAGTTCATCCGCTCCGGCCGATTCAGCGTGACCAGCGCGACACCAGGTCGCGCAAGCTCGACGAGGACGAAATCAGACGGACTCATCGCTGCACGCTATCGCGTGCCTGGCCAACCGCGATCAGTCAGAGGTCCTGGGTGGGCGCCGGCTTGGCGATCTCTGCGTCGATGTCGAACTCGCGGATCTGGGTGATGAGATCATCGAGGGCGGCCGGCGGCAGTGCCCCAGCCCTGTTGAACACCAGATGGCCCTTCTTGAAGGCCATCAGTGTCGGAATCGCGCGGATCTCCGCGGCGGCGGCCAACTGCTCCTGAGCTTCGGTGTCGACTTTGCCGAACACGATGTCGGGGTTGGCCTCGGAGGCCTTGGTGAAAGTCGGCGCGAAGGCACGGCACGGACCGCACCAGGACGCCCAGAAGTCCACCAGCACGATGTCGTTGCCGGAGATGGTGTCGTTGAAATCCTGCTCAGTCAGGTCACGGGTTGCCATGTCACCGGCAACGTCGGTGCGGTCTGTTCTGTTCCCAGGTGTGAAGGACAGTGCTGCGGACGAAACGGGCACCTGGACCAATACAGACCGGCCGCTCGAGTCCACGGCGCAATTGGGCTATGAGGCCAGGGAGCGACAATGGCGGGCCGCAACACCAGGCCGATCGCATCGTCGAAGCGGCGCTGCACATCATTGATCGCGATGGCGCGGAAGCGCTGTCGATGCGCTCCCTCGCGGCGCACTTGAAGGCCAGCACAGCGACTCTCTACCGCCATTTCTCCAATCGGGCCGGGCTGCTGGCGGCCGTCACCGACCGCGTCCTGGGGGAAGTAGAGGCCGATCCCGAGTCATTGTGCGCCGGGACGTGGCGACAAGGGCTGTCACCAGATCGCCACGGGGTATTTTGCGGCGTTGAAGCGCCATCGCAACGTGGTGCCCCTGCTGGCAGATCACACGCCGTCCGGGCTCAACTCGGCGGCGGTGCGCGAGGGCTGGCTCTCCTTGATGCTCCGCAACGGATTCTCACTGGATCTCGCCGCCCGCTCCGGCGCTGCAGTCGCCCATTACGTCGAGGGCTTCGCCATCCAACTCGTCGGTCGGCGGGCCACCGCGAAACTCGACGAGGCGCAGATGGCAGGGGAGCGCCGCAGCCTGGATGCGACGAAATTTCCCATCACGGTGGCCGCAATCCACGCCGGCGCCATCCCGGTGCCCCTGGAGGAGGAGTTCAGCTTCGGCCTGGACTTGATTCTCGACGGGCTCGGCGAGCTGCGCGAGGGAAAACGAAGCTAGCCGCCGACCTCCGGCTCCGGCGCGCGCCTCAGACCGTGAAGCCCAGCGCCCGCAACTGGTCGCGGCCGTCGTCGGTGATCTTGTCCGGCCCCCACGGCGGGTTCCATACCCAGTTGATCCGCACGTCCTTGACCAGGCCGGTGCCGACGAGGGCCGACTGTGTCTGGTCCTCGATCACGTCGGTGAGCGGGCACGCCGCCGAGGTGAGCGTCATGTCGAGCACGGCCACGGCGCCGGCGTCCGCCTCCTCGACGGTCAGGCCGTAGAGCAGGCCGAGGTCCACCACGTTGATGCCCAGTTCCGGGTCCACGACGTCACGCATGGCCTCCTCCAGGTCGGCCAGCATGTCGTCGGAAGCGGTATCGGTCATTTCCTGTCCTCCAGTTCCAGCCCGCGCGCCGCCCGGGCCTCGGCGACGGCGGCCTTGAATGCCATCCAGCCCAGCAGCGCGCACTTCACCCTCGCCGGGTAACGGGAGACGCCCGCGAAGGCGACACCGTCGCCGATCACCTCCTCATCGCCGACAACGGTTCCCCGCGAGGAGATCATCTCAGTGAACGCCGTCACCGTCTTGATCGCGTCACCGACGCTCGCTCCGATCACCTGGTCGGCCAGCACCGAGGTGGCCGCCTGACTGATCGAGCAACCCTGCCCGTCGTAGGAGACATCACAGACCTGATCGCCGTCGGCGGCGAGCCGGACCCGCAACGTCACCTCGTCTCCGCAGGTGGGGTTGACGTGATGCACCTCGGCGTCGAAGGGCTCGCGCAGCCCACGGTGATGCGGGTGCTTGTAATGGTCCAGGATCACATCCTGGTAGATCTGCTCGAGCCGCATCAGCCCTCGCCGCCGCCGAAGAAGTCGATCGCCCGGCGCACCCCGTCGACGAGCCGGTCGATCTCCTCGACGGTGTTGTACACCGCAAAGGACGCGCGCACCGTGGCCGACAGGCCCAGCCGCCGGTGCAGCGGGGCCGCGCAGTGGTGCCCGACGCGTACCGCGACGCCGTCGTCGTCGAGAACCTGCCCGACGTCATGAGCGTGCACGCCGTCGACGACGAAGGAGACCGGCGAGCGGCGCGCAGCCGGGTCGGCCGGGCCGACGATGCGCACCCCGGGCAACGCCGACAGACCCGCCAGTGCGGCCTCGACCAGCCGGTGCTCGTGGGCTGCGACCGCATCCATGCCGATGGCGCTCAGGTAGCGTGCGGCTGCGGCCAGTCCGACAAGCTGCGAGGTCATCTGGGTCCCGGCCTCGAAACGTTGCGGCGGCGGGCAGTACCGGGCCGACTCCATCGTCACCGTCTCGATCATCGAGCCGCCGGTGAGGAACGGCGGCATCCGGGACAGCAGCGCGGCCCGGCCGTAGAGGACGCCGATGCCGGTCGGCCCGAGCATCTTGTGCCCCGAGAAGGCCGCGAGGTCGACACCGAGCGCGCGGAAGTCGACCGGTTGATGCGGCACCGACTGGCAGGCATCGAGCACAGTCAGCGCGCCGATGTCGCGGGCACGCCTGACCAGTTCGGCGACCGGGGCGCCGGTACCGGTGACGTTGGAGTGATGCGTGAAGGCCAGCACCTTGACCCGCTCGTCGAGCCGGACCGAGTCCAGATCGATCTCGCCGTCGTCGGAGATTGCGAACCACCGAAGCTCGGCTCCTGTGCGGCGGGCCAGTTCCTGCCACGGGATCAGGTTGGCGTGGTGTTCCAGTTCGGTGGTGACGATGATGTCGCCGGGTCCCACTGCCGCGTCCCACCGGCTGTCCCCCAGCACATACGACACCAGGTTCAGCGCTTCGGTCGCGTTCTTGGTCAGCACGATCTCGTCGGTGCCGGCCCCGACGAACGCCGCGATGTCGGCGCGTCCCTGCTCGAAGGCGTCGGTCGACTCCTCCATCAGCTGGTGGGCCCCCCGGTGCACCGCGCCGTTGGAGGTGGTCAGGAACTCGCGCTCGGCGTCGAGCACGGCCAGCGGCTTCTGGGAGGTCGCCCCCGAGTCCAGGTACGCCAGTTGCCGGCCCCCGCGCATCACCCGGCTCAGGATCGGGAAGTCGGCGCGGATCCGGTCGACGTCGACACCTAGCAGGGACGCGGTCACGGCCAGGCTCCTAGGAGGCGCTCGCCGCGCGCTGCGTGAAGCGCACGTAGCCGTTCTCCTCGAGTTCGTCGGCCAGTTCCGGACCGCCGGACTCGACGATGCGCCCGTCGACGAAGACGTGCACGAACTGCGGATGGATGTACCGCAGAATCCGGGTGTAGTGGGTGATCAGCAGGATGCCGGCGTGCTCGGTCTCGGCGTAACGATTGACCCCTTCGCTCACCACCCGCAGCGCGTCGACGTCCAGTCCGGAGTCTGTCTCGTCGAGAATCGCGATCCTGGGCTTGAGCAGACCCAGTTGCAAGATCTCGTGGCGCTTCTTCTCGCCACCGGAGAAGCCCTCGTTGACGCTGCGCTCGGCGAACTGGGGGTCGATGTCCAGGTCGGCCATCGCCGCCTTGACCTCCTTGACCCAGTGCCTCAGCTTCGGCGCCTCGCCGCGCACCGCGGTCGCCGCCGTGCGCAGGAAGTTCGACATCGACACACCGGGCACCTCAACCGGGTACTGCATCGCCAGGAACAACCCCGCCCGGGCGCGCTCGTCGACGCTCATCTCCAGCACGTCCTGGCCGTCGAGTGTGATCGACCCGGCGGTGACGGTGTACTTGGGGTGCCCGGCGATCGCGTAGGACAGCGTCGACTTACCGGATCCGTTGGGGCCCATGACCGCGTGGGTCTCCCCCGAGTTCACCGTGAGGTCGACGCCCTTGAGGATCTCCTTCTCGGCGCCCTCCGGTGAGGTGACGCACACGTGCAGATCCTTGATGGCCAGGGTTGACTGTGGCTGGGTGGTCATGAGTCCGCTCTCGATTCGGTGATGGCCAGTTCGTGTTCGACGGCGTCGGTCAGGCGGTCGCGGACCTCGGGGACCGCGATCTTGGAGATGATCTCGCCGAAGAATCCCCGAACCACCAGGCGCCGGGCCTGGTCCTCGGGAATCCCGCGGGCCTGCAGGTAGAAAAGCTGTTCGTCGTCGAAGCGGCCGGTCGCGCTGGCATGGCCGGCGCCGACGATCTCACCGGTCTCGATCTCGAGGTTGGGCACCGAGTCGGCCCGGGCGCCGTCGGTGAGCACCAGGTTGCGGTTCACCTCAAAGGTGTCGGTCCCGGTGGCCTCGGCCCGGATCAGGACATCACCCACCCAGACGGTGTGGGCGTCGGGCCGTGACGATGCCGGATCACCCTGCAGCGCACCCTTGTAGAGCACATTGGACCGGCAGTTGGGCTGGGCGTGGTCGACCAGCAGCCGCGACTCCAGGTGCTGGCCGGCGTCGGCGAAGTACAGGCCGAGCAGTTCGGCGTCGCCGCCGGGAGCCTCGTAGCGGACCGTGGCGGACATCCGGACCACGTCGCCGCCGAGGGTAACCGCGACGTGACGCAGGACGGCGTCCCTGCCGAGCCTGGCGTGCTGGGCGCTGACATGCACCACGTCGTCGGCCCAGTCGGCGATCCACACCACGGTCAGCCGGGCGCCGTCGGCGACGACGAACTCGGTGTTGTCCGCATAGGTCCCGCTGCCGCGCAGGTCGATGACGGCCACCGCCTCGACCAACTCCTCCACACGGATCTGCACGTGCCCGTAGGCGGTCTGCCCGGCACCCGGCCCGGTGACCGCGATCTCGATCGGCGCCGCAGGTCGGGCTCCGCGGCCCACGGTGACGACGGTCGCGGAGTCGAACGCGGAGAACGCCTGGGCGGCGACCCGGTCCGCCGGCACACCGCCCTGGCCGAGCCGATCGTCGCCGCGCCGCACGGTCTCGACGCTGACGCCGGCCTGCTCGGATACCGAGATGGCGGCCTGGCCGGTAGCCGGGGCGCCCCCGTCGTGCAGGCCGCGCAGTCGCTTGAGCGGGGTGAACCGCCACAGCTCGTCGCGACCCCCGGGGACCTCGAAGGCGTCGACGTCAAAGGAGCTGAACTGCTCGCCCTTGTTGGCGGAGGCCAACGATGCGCCCTTGTTGGCCGAGGCCAGGGATGGGCCGCCCACTAGCCGACCGCCCCTTCCATCTGCAGTTCGATCAGCCGGTTGAGTTCCAGCGCGTACTCCATCGGCAGTTCCTTGGCGATCGGCTCGACAAAGCCGCGCACCACCATGGCCATCGCCTCGTCCTCGGTCAGCCCGCGGCTCATCAGGTAGAACAACTGGTCCTCGCTGACCTTGGACACGGTCGCCTCGTGACCCATCGTGACGTCGTCCTCGCGGATGTCGACGTAGGGGTAGGTGTCGCTGCGGCTGACGGTGTCGACGAGCAGGGCGTCGCACTTCACGCTCGACCGCGAGCCGTGCGCGCCCTTGTTGACCTGGACCAGGCCCCGGTAGGAGGCACGACCGCCACCGCGGGCCACCGACTTGGAGACGATGTTGCTCGAGGTGTTGGGGGCCAGGTGCAGCATCTTTGCTCCGGTGTCCTGATGCTGGCCCTCACCGGCGAAGGCCACCGAGAGCACCTCGCCCTTGGCCTGCTCACCGGTCATCCACACCGCCGGGTACTTCATCGTGACCTTCGAGCCGATGTTGCCGTCGATCCACTCCATGGTCGCGCCGGTCTCGGCGCGGGCCCGCTTGGTCACCAGGTTGTAGACGTTGTTCGACCAGTTCTGGATCGTCGTGTAGCGCACCCGGGCATGCGGCTTGACGATGATCTCCACCACCGCCGAGTGCAGCGAGTCGCTCTTGTAGATCGGCGCAGTACAGCCCTCGACGTAGTGGATGTAGGAGCCCTCGTCGGCGATGATCAGCGTCCGCTCGAACTGGCCCATGTTCTCGGTGTTGATCCGGAAGTAGGCCTGCAGTGGGATGTCGACCTGCACCCCCGGCGGGACGTAGATGAACGATCCGCCCGACCACACCGCGGTGTTGAGTGCCGAGAACTTGTTGTCGCCGGCCGGGATCACCGTGCCGAAGTACTTCTGGAAGATCTCCGGATGCTCCTTCAGGCCGGTGTCGGTGTCGAGGAAGATGACCCCTTGCGCCTCGAGGTCTTCCCGGATCTGGTGATAGACCACCTCCGACTCGTACTGCGCGGCCACACCGGCGACCAGGCGCTGCTTCTCCGCCTCCGGGATGCCGAGCCGGTCGTAGGTGCGCTTGATGTCCTCGGGCAGTTCCTCCCACGAGGTCGCCTGCTTTTCGGTCGATCGAACGAAGTACTTGATGTTGTCGAAGTCGATGCCCTCCAGATTGGAGCCCCAATTCGGCATCGGCTTCTTCTCGAAGGTGCGCAGCGCCTTGAGCCGAACGTCGAGCATCCACTCCGGCTCGTCCTTCTTCGCCGAGATGTCGCGCACCACCGCCTCGGACAGCCCACGCCGGGCGCTGGCGCCGGCGACGTCGGAGTCCGCCCAGCCGTAGCCGTAGTGACCCAGCGAGGCGATCGTCTCCTCCTGGCTGAGTGGCTGAACCTCGGGTGTGGTCGTCATGGCGACGCTCCTTCGTTCTTCTCGGTTGCGGTCTCGATGTCGGTGGCGGTCTCGGCGTCGGTTGGCGACCCCGTGTCACCGGGTGACAGGGGGACGTGGGTGGTGCAGGCGCAGTCGCCGTTGGCGATCGAGGCCAGCCGCTGCACGTGAGTGCCCAGCACCTCGGAGATGGCCGCGAGCTCGGCTTCGCACAATTCCGGGAACTCCCGCGCCACGTGGGAAACCGGGCAGTGGTGCTGACAGATCTCGATGCCCCGCAGCGCTCCCCCCACGCGGGTCGCGGTGGCGACGTATCCGGCGCGGGTGAGCGCACCCGCCACCTGCCCGGCCGTCTCCTCGACGATGTCCTCGGCGTCGCCGTGCGCGGTGGGCACCTCGGCGAGGATCGTGTCGATCCGGCTGCGGGCGAACGACCGCACCGCCTCGTCGCCCCCGATCTCGCGCAGCTGGCGCATCGCGGCCGCCGCCAGGTCGTCATAGGCATGTTCGAGCTTGGCCCGGCCGGCCGGCGTCAGCCGGTACCGCTTGGCGGGCCGGCCGCGGCCGGCATGCTGCCAGGCGGCGGCCGGACTGGCCTCGGCATCACCCTCGTCGACCAGGGCCTCCAGGTGGCGGCGCACCCCGGCCGCCGAGATGCCGAGGGTGTCGCTGATCTGCGCGGCGGTGATCGACCCCGACTCCAGCAGGAGCCGGACGATCTCCCGCCGGGTCCCGCCGTCCTGGGACGGCGCGGCAGATCGCACCGGGGTGGACTGCCGCAATTTCACAACACGAGTGTGACGCAATTCCCGAGGGCGGTCTAGCAAGGAAACCCTGTCCTAACTCCCCTGCCCGCCGAGGTGGACGGCGGCCTGCCGGCACCCGGTTACAGTGCTGGAATGGCTGCCCGCCGGCTGTCGCTGACCGCGTCGATCGCGCGCCTGCACGGTGACGAGCAGACTTCCGGTTCGCCCCTGAATCCCCCCGAGGTCCGGGCACTGCGGCGCACCCGGCTGTTCGGCGCCACCGGAACGGTCCTGATGGGCATCGGTGCGCTGGGGGCCGGCGCCCGGCCGGTCGTGCAGGACCCAACGTTCGGGGTTCGGCTGCTCAACCTGCCCTCCCGGATCCAAACCGTGTCGCTGACGATGACCACCACCGGTGCGGTGATGATGGCGCTCGCCTGGCTGATGCTGGGCCGGTTCGCACTCGGACCGCGCAGGATGACGCGCGGCCAGCTCGACCGCACCCTGCTGCTGTGGATGCTGCCGCTGCTGATCGCCCCGCCGATGTACAGCAAGGACGTCTACTCCTACCTGGCGCAGAGCCAGATCGCGCGCAACGGCCTGGATCCCTACCAGGTCGGTCCGGCGACGGGACTGGGACTCGACCACGTCTTCACCCTGTCGGTCCCCAGCCTGTGGCGGGAGACCCCGGCCCCCTACGGCCCGCTGTTCCTCTGGATCGGCAGCGGCATCTCCGGGCTGACCGGTGACGACATCGTCGCCGCGGTGCTCGGCCATCGCCTCGTGGTACTGGTCGGCGTCGGCCTGATCGTCTGGGCCGTGCCCCGGGCGGGCCCCCCCCCCGGGGGGGGCGGCGCGGCGGGG
>CAYXOM010000347.1:0-6576 GCA_964466565.1 uncultured Mycobacterium sp. | reverse complement strand
CTATCGGGCCGGGGACCAGAACTTCCAGCAGATGGCCTACGTGCTGCAGCCGGAGAGCAAGGTCGCCGAGGGCGAGCCCCGCTACGTCTACGCCTTCGGCACCCCCGCCGGCCGGCAGGGTTCGGCCTTCCTGTCGCGGGTCCCCGAGGCCGCCGTCACCGATCTCGGCCAGTACGAGTACTGGGACGGCGAGCGCTGGGTGCTCGACCGCCCGGCGGTCGCGGCTCCGGTGATCGGCGACTCCGACCGCTCCACCGGGCTGTTCGGGATCGTGCGGGACATCGCCAACGACCCCGGATTCTTCGGGGGCTGGTTCGCCGGGCTGACCGGCGCCAAGACCGGCGGCAACGTCAGCGAGATGTCGGTGCAGTACAACGAGTACCTCGGCAAGTACGTGGCGATGTACGCCGACGGCCTCAACAACGTCCAGTTACGCACCGCCGACACCCCGGAGGGTCCGTGGTCGGCGCCGATCCGGGTCGCCAGCTCGATCACCTACCCGGGCTTGTACGCCCCGTTCATCCACCCCCTGTCGGGCACCGGTCAGCTGACCGACGCCAACGGCGATCCGGACCTGAACACCCTGTACTGGAACATGTCGCTGTGGGGCAACTACAACGTGGTGCTGATGCAGACGGATCTGGCCCCGCTGAACACCACCCTGGTCTAGGCGGTCACGGCCCGGCGGCACCGTGGCTAGGGGGCCACCCGGCACCCTTGCAAAACCCGGGCGATCGCATCGCGTTCGGCCTGGGTGACCCAGAGGGCGTAGGCCGCCTTGACGTCGACGATACGGGTCACGAAGGTGCACCGGTAAGAGGTGTTCGGCGGCAGCCAGGTGGCCGCGTCGCCGTCGCCCTTCTGCTGATTCACCCAGCCGAGGGTGGCCTGCAGATTGCGCGGGTCGCCCGCGAAGTTGCGCCGGGTGATCTCGTCCCACTGCGCGGCGCCCTTCTGCCAAGCGTCCGAGAGCGCGACCACGTGGTCGATCTGAACCTCCTGGGAGGTCTGCGGTCCGCGCTGGAACACCACCGAGGCGCCGGTGTAGGGGTCATTGAGGATTCCGCTGAGCACTGCACACCCGTTGGAGCCCGGTTTCAGCACCACCTCGACCAGGTCGCGGCGGAGGACGTCGTTGCGGGTGTCGCAGCCGTTGCGTCCGAACTCGACCGAGACGTCGTCGGTCCAGCTCTGCCCGAACATCCCGCGGTCGTAGCCCGTCTTGGGTGCGCGGCCTTTGACCGCCAGGGTGTCCAGTGTGGCCAGGGTGTCGGAGACCGGGTCCGCCGCCGCCGGCGGGACCGGGACCGAGCACACCAACACCGCCCAGACCACCGCCGCGCCGAAGAAACCGGGTCTGCTCACTGCTCCCCCCACCTCTCCACGGCGACGCTACTACCCCGGTGCCCCGGTGCCTGCGACCAGGCGTTCTCAGCGCTCGAAACCGATCACCTGACCGCGATTGATCGACACCCAATCCCGTGCCTCCAGGTAGGGCCGCAGCGCCTGCACGATCGCGGCCTCGTCGGCCGCGGCCTTGGGTCGCTGCAACTCATACAGGTGCGGAAACTCGGTCCAGGCCAGCACCGCGTCCCACAGCCGCAGCGCCGCCGGCCCGGTCGGCGGGTCGATGAGCACCGGGCCGAAGAGGCACTGCCCGTCGGGGAAGAAGAGGGTGGGTACCCCGTAACCGCCGGCGTCGAGGACCCGCTGATGATCGGCGCGCACTTCGTCGTGGGTGCTCTGGTCGACGATCGCCTCGTCGACCAGCGCGGGATCCAGGCCGATCTCGGCCAGCAGATGCCGGGCCACGGCGCGCTCGTGCGGCTTGTGACCTTCGGCGTGCAGCGCACGCCCGGCCCGCTCGTACCAGGCGTCGAGGTCGGCCATCGAGGTGCGCCGCAGCAGCGCTCCGATCCGCATCATCGACCACCCATAGGACCACTCCCTCTCCCACGGGTGCTTCTTGCCCTCGGCCCGGTTGATCTCCTCGAGGCTGAAGAAGCGCCAGTTCACCTGCAGACCGGTCAGATCCCTGACTTCGCGGATCCAGCGGGAGGTCTGGTAGGCGAACGGGCACATCACGTCGAAGTGGAAGTCGACGTACTCGGGAGTCACCACTGTTGTCCTCTCGCGAATCTGGCCCGCAGCAGCGAGTCTAGGCGGGCCGGCCGCCGGGAGTCCGGGATCGCCCGATAGAGCCGTTCGGCAACACGCAACGGCCCGGGCCGGCGGCGACCGGGGGCGGCCCGGCCGAACTCGTCCCAGAGTCGCTGGACGATGTCGGGATCCACCGTCTGGAGAATGCTCTCGACGTGCCACGCCGGGCGGGGAGCCAACGCCGCAGTCCCACCGGAACGCCCCAGCCCCAGGTCCACCCCGTACCTGGCCTTGACGAACTCAGCATCCTGCCGGTGGTTGGCCCGGATCTGCTCGGCGACATCAGCTTTGAGCTCAGGCCGATTCTGGCTAATCCGCTGCCCGGACTGCGCCAGGAACGCGACGAGGCGGTCCAGGTCCGGAATCAGCAGACTCTTCGCCCCCGGCCCTACGGCCCGCCGGTAATCCTGGATCACCACCATCGCCTCCGCCGAGAGTGTGGGATTCAGCCTCGCCATCGGGTGGGGCAACCCGATCCCCAGGTGATCCTCCATGATGCCCGAGAAGTCCGCGGTGACGTCCTGCCCGCGACTTCCCGGGTATGGCCGCACGATGACACCGCCCGGGAAGACCTGCTCCCACGACTGCGCGATCGGCCGGAATCCATACCTGAAAGTCACGGGGTCCTCGACGACCACCGTCGGGAACAGCGACCACTTGAGCATCTGCTGGGTGAGCGAGAGATAGAACTCCGCCGGATCGCGGACGTACAGGACGACGTGGAACCGGTTGAAGCCCAAAGACTCAAGGTCGCTTCGAAACCGCATGGCAAGCGGTGTGCTCAGGTAGTTGCTCAGCGATTCCCCCGAGAGAATCGCGCCGCCGGCAACACCGAGTGAGCCGCACAGGAACCGCCGGTAACGACGCCGCGCTCGCCGGAAGCCGTCGTCATCGCGGGGGTACTCGGCCTGCCATACCTGTGGTAGGTCCCGGTGCCGAAGATAGAGCGTGGTCAGCCGGTTGTGGTTGCGGTCGCTCCGATACATCGGGTATCGGTAGGGACCGAGTGCGCCTGCCTGCTGCGCCCGCACCAGACAGTCCTGGATCGACGTCGTGCCGGTCTTCGGAGTGCCGATGTGCAGCAGGGCTGTCTTGGGCGGAATGCCAGACCCACCCCTGAGACCGGTCACCTCGGGCGGTCGCGCCATGTCGCAATCCTCTCAGGGCGTTCCATTTTGCCGAAACGATCTCCAATCTTTCGGCTGCGACGATGATTCTTCACCGGGGTACTACGACGGGAGGCAGAGGTGGAACTCGTGCTGGCCTTCGGCATCGTGCTGCTGGTCAGCGTCGCACTGTCCGGCCTGGCCGCCCGCAGCGTGCTGTCGACCGCGCTGCTGTTCCTGGCCGCCGGCGCCCTGATCGGCCCGGGCGTCCTAGGTCTGGTGGACCCCGGCGACGGGGCGGTCGAGTTGCTCGCCGACATCGCGCTGTTCACGGTGCTCTTCACCGACGGCCAGCGGGCCAATCTCCCCGCCCTGCGGGAGAATTGGCGGCTGTCCGGGCGCGCGCTGGGACTGGGCATGCCGCTGACCATGATCGGCGTCGCCGTGCCGGCCCACTATCTGGTGGGCCTGGACTGGCCGACGGCGCTGCTACTGGGCGCCATCCTCTCACCCACCGACCCGGTGTTCGCCTCGGCGCTGGTCGGCCGCTCCGACGTGCCCCTGGGCCTGCGGCGGCTGCTCAACGTGGAATCCGGTCTCAACGACGGCCTGGCGTTGCCCTTCGTCCTCATCTTCCTCGCCACCGCCAAACACGAGAGCTCGCATCTTCCGGTGGTGCTGATGGAACTGGGGCTCGGCCTGCTGATCGGGGTGGGGGTGGCCGCGCTCGTCGCCCTCGCGTGGCGCTGGCCACTGTTGACCGCCGAACCCCGGCTGCAGCCGCTGGGGCCATTCGCCGTTGCGGTGGTCGTCTACGCGGCGTGTCACCTGACCCACGCCAATCCCTATCTGGCGGCATTCGCGGCGGGTTCGGCGCTGGCCACCCTCGATCATGTGGCAGCCGAGCATTTCGAGCCGTTCGGCGACCTGCTCTCCGAGATCACCAAATTCGCCGCGCTGCTGGTCTTCGGCGCGCTGATCACCCCGGAGCGGATCTCGCACCTCGGCTGGCCGGAATGGCTGCTGGCGGTACTGGCGATCGTGGTGGTGCGCCCGGCCGCGATGTTGCTGTCGCTGATCCGCACGCCGATGCCGCGCGCCGAGCGTCTCACGGCAGCATGGTTCGGGCCCAAGGGCTTCGCTTCGGTGGTCTACGGCCTTCTTGTGCTCAAGGCCGGAATACCGCAGGGCGAAAGGCTTTTCGACCTCATCGCCATCACGATCGCGCTGTCGATCGTCCTGCACTCGTCCACCGACGTGCCGGTGGCCCGCAGACTGCGGATCCCGCCGGCCGACCACCTGCCGACCGGTGTTCCCGACCCGGCGTTCGACATCCCCGAGGACACGCCGGCCGCCCCGGAGACCGCTCAGGGAAAGTCGATGTAGCGACCGGCCCCGGTCTCGGCGGCCCGGTCGAGGACCAGCGCGCTCAGCGCGACGTCGTCCATCGCGATGCCCATGTTGAGGAACATCCGCCGACCGGTCTCCGGCACCCGGAACCCCCCGGCGACCACGGCGGCCAGATCGGTGTCCGGTCGGGGAAGCCCGAAGAAGTACATGCTGCCGGCGACCGACTGGTACTGCCCCGGGTCGTCGACACAGTAGACCACCGCGTCGGCGAAGGCCTTCTGGGCCATCGCGTCGTCGTAGTCGACCGGTAGCAGCAGCGCGTCGGGATCGGTGTTCGCGCAGTCGATCTTGGGATCCAGCGGAACGGTGATCGTGGTGACCACCAGGTCGGCACCCGCCACGGCGTCGGCCGGCGAGGAGGCCAGCCGGGTCACCCGGTCACCTGCGGCGGCGAGCAGGGCCCGGCCCTTGGTCTGGCCGCGGTCGAAGGCCGTCACGTGGGTCAGGCCGGGGTGCACCTGCAACGCGACCTCCAGGTGGCGCATGCCCTGCAGCCCGCAGCCCACGATGGCCAGGTGCCGGAAGTCGCCCGGGACGTGGCGCATCGTCACCCCCGACACCCCCGGGGTGCGCATCTCGGTGATCCAGCCACCGTCGAGCAGTGCGAGGGGCCGGCCGGTCTCGGGGTCGTTCATGATCATCACGCCGTAGATGTAGGGCAGTCCCTTGGCCGCGTTCTGCTCGTAGCCGGCCACCCACTTGCACCCGATCCGGTCCGAGCCGCCCAGGTAGGCCGGCATCGCGTGGATGAAGGCGTCCTCTCGCGAGGTGACCTTGGGTTTCGGCGGGTTCTGCACCAGACCGCGCGCCTTCTGGGCGAAGGCGTCGTCGAGGACGTCGACGATCTCCGACCAGCCCAACTGCAGACCCTCGAGATCGGCGCGGTTGAGCACCAGCATCCGGTTGTCGGCCATGGCGGTCAGGGTAACCCCCGGTCGCGGCCCCCGGTCGCGGCCCGGGATGCCGTCAGCCCCGGACCGGCACCGGCCGCAGGTCGTGGATGTCGACGGCCACCAGCGTCGGCCACGGCAGCGGCCGGCCCAGCGGCCCGCGCGAGTAGACCCGCCGCGTCGTCGGCGCCCACAGCCCGCCGAACCGGCGGTAGTCACCGCTCAGATGCACCGCCGCGGCCCACCGGCCCACCACGTCGTCGGTGTAGTCGTTGCGGGTCAGTCGTCCGGCCGCGTCGAAACAAAACCGCTGCACCGCGCTGTGCACCGGCAGGTCCTCTCCGAACTCCGCCTCCAGGCAGTCCCCCGCCACCGGCCGCCGGCCCGCGCACTCGCGCAAGCCCACCCGCCGATCCCGGAGCAGGAACGGCACGGTCAGATAGTCCCACATGGCGTAGCCGCAGAAGTACGCGAAGTCCAGGGCGTCCCAGCGCAGCAGGTGCCGCGGGGAGCCGAACGCCTCGCGGGGGCGTTCACGGCGCACCAGGGGCGTTCCGTCCGCATCGAGGATCTCCACGACGGCGTTGCCGTGCAACCGTCCCTGCTGCCCCGGTTCCGGGTAGTCGTGCAGGACCACAGCGACTCCCGGTACCGCAGGCCGCCGTGCGCCTGCAGAATCCGCTCGGGCAGTTCGGCCATGATCCTCACTCTGGTCCCTCCGGCCGCGGATTTCACCTACGATCGCTGGTCATGGCCAGTGCGGCGCGAATCGGCGACCCGGATCTCGGCAACCCGTTCGCCGCCCTCAACGAGGAATGGGCGCGGCTGCATCCGCCGCGACCGGCGGCCGAACCGCTGCCCTGGCACCGCAACACCCGCCTGCTGGCCGGTCTGATCGCCGTCGCCTCGGCGGCGCTGGCCGTCTCGACCGCCCTGCTGCTCGCCGGCGCGGCCGACGGCGGGCAGGGACGCGAGCGGTCGACCCCGGACGCGGAGCCGGCGCCCGCGTC
>CAYXOM010000346.1:0-1988 GCA_964466565.1 uncultured Mycobacterium sp. | reverse complement strand
CCTGTCCCCCCCCCCCTCCCTGGTTCCCGCGGTGGTGGCCGCGGGCGGGCTGGCGGGCGAACCGGAGGAGATCGCTCTGCGCGACCGGGTGCTGCAATTGCTCGCCCTGGCGTGGATCGGAACCGTCGTTGCCGCCGTCGTTCTCGGCTAGCGCGCTGGCGCCCGGCCGCCCGGCCCCCCCGGCCCCGCCCGGCCGGCCGCCGCGACCGTGGCGCCCGGCCACCGCCCGCGTCAGCCTGTGGGTCAGCGTCGCGGTCGTCTCACTGCTGTGGACCTGGGGGATCTGGCAGCGCCGCTGGATCGCCGACGACGGCCTGATCGTGTTGCGGACGATCCGCAACCTGCTGGCCGGCAACGGCCCGGTCTTCAATGCCGGCGAACGGGTGGAGTCCAACACCTCGACGGCCTGGACCTACCTGGTCTACGCCGGCAGCCTGATCGGCGGGCCGATGCGGCTGGAGTACGTGGCACTGGCGCTGTCGCTGGCCTTGAGCGTGGCCGGGGTGGCGCTGGCCATGCTGGGGGCGGCGCGCGTGTGGGCGCCGAACGTGGCGGACCGGCCGGCGGTGTTCCTGCCGGCCGGCGCCCTGGTGTACATCGCCGTTCCGCCGGCCCGCGACTTCGCCACCTCCGGCCTGGAGAACGGGTTGGTCACCGCGTGGATCGGGCTGCTGTGGTGGATGCTGGCGGGCTGGAGCCGATCGCCCGGACGAGACCGCCCGGTGTTCACCGCCGCACTGGCCTTCGTGGCCGGGCTGAGCGTGCTGGTCCGCCCCGAACTGGCGCTGATCGGCGGACTGGCGCTGCTGATGCTCATCGCCACGGCCGGCGGCTGGCGCCGGCGTGGGGTGATCGCGGCGGCCGGCGGCGCGCTGCCGGTGGGATATCAGATCTTCCGGATGGGTTACTACGGCCTGCTGGTGCCGCAGACCGCGCTGGCCAAGGACGCCTCGGGCAGCAAGTGGGGCCAGGGGGTGGTGTACCTGGAGAACTTCGCCGGACCGTACGCGCTGTGGCTGCCGCCGATCCTGCTCACCGCGCTGGCGCTGGCGGCCCTGGCCGAACCTGGCCGCGGCGGCGCTGCCGCCGGCGCGCGCCACGGCGTGGCCGCGATGGTCCAGAGGCCTGCCGCGGTCGTGGTGTTCATGGTTGTCTCCGGCCTACTGCAGGGCCTCTACTGGATCCGGCAGGGCGGTGACTTCATGCACGGCAGGGTCCTGCTGGCGCCGCTCTTCTGCCTCCTGGCCCCGGTCGCCGTGCTCCCGCTGGCGGTACCGGTGCGGTACCGCGGCCGCCGGCGGGGGGCGGTCGCGGCGGCATGGCTGGCACTGGCGGGCTGGGCGCTGTGGGCGGCCAACTCCGCGGGCATGGGCTCCGACGGGACCCGGGTGACCTACTCGGGGATCGTCGACGAGCGCCGGTTCTACTCCCAGGCCACCGGTCACGCTCACCCGCTCACGGCGGCGGACTATCTCGACTATCCGCGGATGCGGGCGATCCTGGTGGCGATCAACAACACCCCCGACGGGGCGCTGTTGCTGCCGTCCGGCAACTACGACGTGTGGGACGTGGTCCCGGCCGAACCGCCCGGCCCGCCCCCGCCGGGCGTCCCGGTGCGGACCTGGCAGCGCGACGTCGCCCCGCGCACCGTGTTCTTCACCAATCTCGGGATGGTCGGCATGAACGTCGGCCTGAACACCCGGGTGATCGACCAGATCGGGCTGGTCAATCCGCTGGCCGCCCACACCGCCCGTCTCGAGGACGGCCGGATCGGCCACGACAAGAACCTTTTCCCGGACTGGGCGGTCGCCGAGGGGCCGTGGCTCAAGGAACGGCCCTGGATCCCCGAGTACCTGGACGAGGGATGGATCCGCGAGGCGCAGGCGGCACTGGACTGCCCCCAGACCCGGGAGCGGCTCGAGGCGATCCGGGAGCCGATGAGCCGTCCGCGCTTCATCGGCAACCTCAACCGGGCCCTGGCGTTCACC
>CAYXOM010000345.1:0-3089 GCA_964466565.1 uncultured Mycobacterium sp. | reverse complement strand
GTCGGCTGAACCGACCCGCCGACTCCCTCGGCTGAACCGAACTCACGACGTGGGCAGCAGGTCCTGCCAGGATCCGGCACCCGACACCACGTCGGTCTGCCGGTAGACGCCCCCGTCGGGGGTGGCGAACTGGCCGGTCTTCGGGTCGTAGGTGGCGATCGCCACCGAGGGCCCCGGGGCCTCGCCGGCCGAACTGCTCGGCGCCACCACCGCGGCACCGCCCGGGGCCGGCGGGGCCGGAGGCGCCGGCGGCGCCGGGACCGCGACACCCGGGTCCGGCGGCGGCAGCGGCGTGCCCTGCAGCGGGCCGTAGATGTTCCCCTCGAAGGTCACCCGGTCGTCCGGCGGGATGCCCTGCGCCAGCAGGTTGGGGTCGAACGGGTAGGGGCCCAGCGCGTGCTGCCGCATCGCCAGCGGCTCGAAGGGCCGGTCGCTCTCGCAGATCTCGACCGTCGGCGCGCGCTTGCCGGGCTGGCCCATGCACGGGTAGTTGCGGGCGCCGCGCACCCCGATCGGCGAGTCCTGCGGCAGCTTGCAGTACAGCCCGTCGGGGGTGTCGACATCGCTCAGGTCCGACGGCGACCGCCACGACGACGGCGGCAGGAAGCCCACGGTGCACGCCGGCGGGTCGTTGAGGGTCAGGGTGAAGTCGCCCTGGGTGAATCCGGTCGGGTTGTTCATCGGCAGCCCGACCGCCTGCACCGAGGCGATGAACGGCGGCAGCAACACGAGCAACTGCTCCAGGGAGGCGTTGTAGGTGACCGCGATCCGGCTCACCGTGGTCAGGTTGGCCAGCAGCACCGGCAGCGTGGGCTTCACCTGGTCCAGCAGTTGGCTGGCCTGCTGGGCGGCACCGGGCCCGGTGGTCAGCAGAGCGCGGACCTGCGGGTCGTTGGCGGCCAGCTGCCCGGTCACCCCGGCCAGGCCGCGGGCCCAGGTTCGCAGTGCGTCGGCCGAGACCACCTGCCCGTCGAGCAGCGGCCGGCCGTCGGAGATCAGCGCGCGGGCCCGCTCGGCGACCTTCTCGAAGTCGGCCGCCACCGTCGACGTCGAGTCCAGCAGCGTGCCCAGGTCGTCGCCGGCGCCGTTGAGACCCTTGAACGACTCGTCGAGCAACCGGCCGAGCTGGTCCTTCGGGATGCTGGCGAGCAGGGCGCTGAGCTGGTCGAGCATCGGGCCCACCTGCTGGGGAACCGTGGTGTCGGCGCGTGCGATCACCGCGCCGTCGCGCAGGTACGGGCCGGAGTCGGTCCGGGGCTGCAGGTCGACGTACTGCTCCCCGACCGCCGAGACGCTGAGCACGCTGGCCTGCAGGTCGGCCGGGACCTTCGGGGAGGAGGCCAGCGACAGCGTCGCCTCGGCGCCGCCGCGCACCGCGCGCACGTCGGTGACCCGCCCGATCTGCACGCCGCGGTAGGTGACGTTGGCGAACCGGTAGAGCCCGCCGGTGCGTGGCAGCTCCACGGTGACCGTCATCCGGCCGATGCCCAGCAGGGTGGGCAGTTGCATGTACACCAGCGCCATCGCGCTGACCCCGATCACCGAGGCGATGGTGAAGATGATCAGCTGCGTGCGCACGAACCTGGTCAGCATCAATTGCCCCCCGGTCCCGGAGCGCCGCCGGGCAGGTGCGGCGTCGGACCGCCGGTCGCGACGCCCGATTGGGGTTCGACCGGCGCCGCCGCGGGGTCGAGCAGCTCCTCCGGCGCGTCCTCCATCGGGCCGACGCCGGCCACCTCGGCCGGCGGGTCGCTGAAGGGCGCGCGCATCGGGTCGTAGGTGTAGGTCGCGTACCACGGATCACCGGGCGCGGGAACGAGTTTGGCGCCCTCCTGGCCCCACCGGGTGCCCAGCATCAGCGTCTTCTTCAGCCGGGGCACGGTCAGGTCGAAGATGATGAACTGGTTGAGGTAGTCGCCGCGGATCGCCCGGTCGATGGTCGCCTGCCCGTACGGGAAGGCGGTGAAGTAGGCCAGCGCCTTGTTGAGGTTGGGGCCCACGTCGACCAGCGAGCGCAACGTCGGCTCGAGGTTGCGCAGGTTGGCGATCAGATCCGCGCGGGTGTCGTTGACCACGTCGGCGGCCAGCGTGGAGAAGTCGCCGAGCTTCTGCAGTGCCGCGGTGAGCCGGGGACGCTCGGCGATCAGGACGTCGAGCGCCGGCGGGATCCGGTCCAGTGCCCGGGTCAGCACCTCGCGCTGCCCCGCCAGGGTGCCGGCGAGCCGGTTGAGCGAGACGATGGTGGCGTTGATGCTGTCGCGCTGGTCGGCCAGCACCCCGATGAAGTCGTTCAGGCGGGTCAGCAGCTCGCGGATCTGGGGTTCGCGGCCGTTGAACGCGGCGTTGAGTTCGTTGACGATGTCACCGAGCTGACCCAGCCCGCCGCCGTTGATGACCACCGACAGCGCCGAGAGGGTCTGCTCGGTGGACGGGTAGGTCGAGCTCCGGTTCAGCCCGAGGGTGGCCCCCGGCGCCAGCCGCCCGCTCGGCTGTTCATCGGCCGGCGGGTCCAGGGCCAGGTGCATCGAGCCCAGCAGACTGGTCTGCCCGACCTTGGCGACCGCGTTGGCCGGGATGCTCACCCCCGGTTTCACCGAGATCTCCACGTCGGCGATCCAGTCGCGGACCTTCATGTTGCCGACGCTGCCGACGACCACGTCGTCAACGAGCACCGGCGAGTTCGGTTCCAGCGAGCTGACATTGGCCAGTTCCACCTGGTAGCGCGTGGCGTCGGCGCCCCGGCCGACGGCGCCGGGCAACGGCAGCGAGTTGAGCCCACCGAAACCGCACCCGCTGACACCGAGCGCGGCGGCCAGCGCCAGCGGGGCGATCCGGGATCGCGGCGAAGCGGTCATGGCGTCCCTCCCGGCGGCGGCGTGCTCTCAGCCGGCAGCAGCATCCCCTCCAGGGTGGCCGGCGCGGATGAGGACGGCGTGAACGGCGCCGGCGGCGGGACCGGAGCACCGGGCAACAGCGCGGGCTGCGGATCGGCCGGCAGCCCGTTGGGGGCATACGACCCGCGCTGCCCGCCGGGCGGGGCACCCCACCCCGGCGGCGGCGGGGTGTCGCCCCCGCCGCTCCCCATTTTT
>CAYXOM010000344.1:0-3782 GCA_964466565.1 uncultured Mycobacterium sp. | reverse complement strand
ACGCTGACCGCGGAGATGGTGGCGCAGTTCGAGGAGGGCCAGCGCGAGTTCGCCAGGCTCTAGGACCCCCGGCCAATCAGAGGCGAAGCGGTTTACGCGAATGGGGCGGATGGTAAAACAGAACACATGCCAACATCGCAGCGGACGACGCGTGACTCCGGGCCGGCAGAGACCTCGACGCGGAGATGGACGTTTCTGACCAACCACGCCCATGCGCTGCTGTGCCTGTCGCGTGGCGAGGAGCTGACCGCCCGCGAACTGGCCGTGCGCATCGGGATCACCGAACGGGCCGTCCAGGTGATCCTGGCCGACCTCGTCGACACCGGGTACCTCAACAAACGCAAGGAGGGCCGGCGCAACGTCTACACCGTCAACCGGCGCGGTCGGCTCCGCCACCCGCTGGAGGCCCACCACACCGTCGGCGACCTGATCGCCGCCCTGGGCTGAGCACGCCGCTTACCGCTGTGTGACGGCCGACGCCGCAGGCCGGACGCGGCGCCGGGGCGCGGTACCGTCGGAGCATCCCGACCCCGTCAGAGGAGTTCCGCCCATGCCCATCGCGCTCACCGACGATCACCGCGAGCTCGGCGAGGTCGCCCGTTCCTTCCTGACCGCGCAGAAAGCGCGCTGGGCGGCACGGGAACTGCTGGATGCCGAGGAGGAGACCAGGCCGCCGTTCTGGCAGGAACTCGCCGGGCTCGGGTGGCTGGGTCTGCACGTCGACGAACGCCACGGCGGTTCGGGCTTCGGGCTCGCCGAACTGGTGGTGGTCATCGACGAACTCGGCCGGGCGGTCGCACCGGGGCCGTTCGTCCCCACCGCGGTGGTTGCGGCGGTACTCGACACGGCCGGCACCGAAGAGCTGAAGGCGCGGCTGCTGCCCCGGCTGATCGACGGAAGCCTGACCGGCGCAGTGGGTTTCGACTCAGCGGTGAGCGTTGCCGACGGCGTCGCGTCCGGTGACGCCGGGGTGGTGCTGGGCGCGGCGACCGCGGACCTGCTGCTGCTGGCCGCCGGTGACGACGTGCTGCTGGTGGACCGCGCCGCCGCCGGGGTCTCGGTGGAGGTGCCCGGCAATCTCGACCGCACACGGCGGTCGGGCCGGGTCCGCCTGGACGGGGTCGCGACGGGCGACGGCGTTGTCGTCGGCGGCAGGCAGGACGCGCTGGCGTTCGCGCGCACCCTGTTCGCGGCCGAGGCGGCCGGCGGGGCCTCGGACTGCGTCGACGCCGCGGTGGAGTACGCGAAGGTGCGCGAGCAGTTCGGCCGCACCATCGCCACCTTCGGCGCGGTCAAGCACCACTGCGCCAACATGCTGGTCGCCGCGGAGTCGGCGGTGGCGTGCGTGTGGGACGCCGCCCGCGCGGCGGGCGAGGACCGCCGGCAGTTCCACCTGATCGCCGCGGCGGCCGCGGCCCTGGCGTTCCCCGCCTACGTGCGCAATGCCGAGCTGAACATCCAGGTGCACGGCGGCATCGGCTTTACTTGGGAGCACGACGCGCACCTGCACCTGCGGCGGGCGCTGACCCTGCAGGCGCTGCTCGGCGGGGACGCACCGGCGACCGACACCTTCGACCTCACCGCGGCCGGGACCACCAGGCCCAACAGCCTCGATCTGCCGGCCGAGGCCGACGCCCTGCGCACCCAGATCCGCGCCGAGGCGCAGCGGATCGCCGCGCTGGACGGCGCGGCCCAGCTCGACGAGCTCATCGCGACGGGTTATCTGATGCCGCACTGGCCCAAGCCGTGGGGTCGGGGCGCCGGGGCCGTCGAGCAGCTGCTCGCCGAGGAGGAGTTCGCCGCCGCCGGGGTCCAGCGCCCCGACTACGGGATCACCAGCTGGGTCATCCTCACCCTGATCCAGCACGGGACCCCCTCGCAGATCGACCGGTTCGTGGAGAAGGCTCTGCGCCGGGAGGAGATCTGGTGCCAGCTGTTCTCCGAGCCGTCGGCGGGCTCGGACGCCGCGGCGGTCAAGACCCGGGCCACCCGGGTGGACGGCGGCTGGTCGGTCAGCGGGCAGAAGGTGTGGACCAGCGGCGCGCACTACTGCAAGCGCGGTCTGGCCACCGTGCGCACCGACTCCAGCGGACCCAAGCACTCCGGCATCACGATGGTGATCCTCGACATGTCGGCCCCCGGCGTCGAGATCCGGCCGCTACGTCAGATCACCGGCGGATCGGAGTTCAACGAGGTCTTCTTCAACGACGTGTTCGTGCCCGACGAGGACGTCGTCGGCGAGCCCGGTGCCGGGTGGACGGTGGCCAGGGCCACCCTCGGCAACGAGCGGGTCAGCATCGGCGGCGGCTCCGGCGGGATCGCCCCGGCCACCGCCTGGCTGGTGGACCTGACCACGCGCCACGGCGACCGACTGGCGGGCGCCCGCGCGCGGGTGGGGCGTTTCCTGGCCGACGACCACGCGCTGCGCCTGCTGAACCTGCGCCGGGCCGCCCGCAGCATCGAGGGCGCCGAGCCCGGGCCCGAGGGCAACATCACCAAACTCAAGCTGGCCGAACACTTCGGTGAGCAGGGTGCGATCGCCGCGGCTCTGGTGGGTCCGGACCTGGCCCTCGACAGCGGCGAGGCCGAACTGGCCGCCCGCGCCGCGATGGGCGCGCGGGGTATGGCGATCGCCGGCGGCACCTCGGAGATCGCCCGCAACCAGATCGCCGAGCGGATTCTCGGCATGCCGCGCGACCCGCTGATCTCCTAGCCCGGGCGGGCCGCGGCGGTTCGGACGCCGATGAGGGCGCCTCAACGCCCGGAAGCGAACCGGCGCAGCCAGTCGAACCAGGCCGGCATCCCCTCGCCGGTGCGAGCGCTGACCGGCAGCACGGTCGCCGCCGGGTTCACCTCGTGGACCCGGGCGGTGTAGGCGGCGACGTCAACGTCGAGGTGGGGCACCAGGTCGATCTTGTTGAGCAGCACCAGGTCGACCGACCGGAACATCACCGGGTACTTCAGCGGTTTGTCCTCGCCCTCGGTCACCGCGTACACCATCGCCTTGGCATGCTCGCCCACGTCGAACTCCGCCGGGCACACCAGGTTCCCCACGTTCTCGATGACCACCAGGTCGGCGGCGGCCAGGTCCAGCCCGGCCAGCGCCCGGCCCACCATCGGCGCGTCCAGGTGGCACTCGCCGCCGAATCCGGCGTCGGTGTTGAGCAGCGAGATCTGCGCGCCCCGGCCAGCCAGCCGCGCCGCGTCGAGGTCGGTGGCGATGTCGCCCTCGATGATCCCGATCGCCAGTTCGGCGGCCAGCTCGTCGAGAGTGGCCGCCAGCACGGTGGTCTTGCCCGACCCGGGCGAGCTCATCAGGTTCAGCGCCCGGACGGCGTTGTCGTCGAAGGCTTTGCGGTTGCGGGCCGCCAGGTTGTCGTTTTCGGCGAAGATCGCCTCGAGCACCTCGATGCGCTCGGTTCCGGTGGCGTAGCCGCTGTGGTCGCCGTGCGCGCCGGGATGGGCGTGGGACTTCTCGCCGTGCTCGTGGCTGTGCTCGGTCCCGTCGTCGTGGCGGTGGAATCGGCCCATCCGATCAAGCTCTCACATCAGCTGTCGGCGACGTCGACCGAGGTGACCAGGAACTCCTCGCCGGCGACCACCCTCACCTGGGCGCCGCCGCACGCCGGGCAGGCGACCGACCAGCGCGAGCTGATCTCGCTGCGGCGGCCGCAGTCCCCGCAGAGCACCTCGGCGGGGACGAACTGCAGTTCCAACTCGGCCTGCGGCATGTTCTCGTGGGCGCGCACCAGGCCCCAGCAGAACGACAGCGACTCGGGAAC
>CAYXOM010000343.1:0-3591 GCA_964466565.1 uncultured Mycobacterium sp. | reverse complement strand
CCTCGGTGGGCGGGGTGATGCTGGCGATGGTGGAATCGGTCGACCACGTCACCGAGACCGCTCGACTGCTGCCCGACGTGCCGATCGTGGCATTGGTGGAGACCGCCCGCGGCCTGGAACGCATCACCGAGATCGCCGCCACCAAGGGGACCTTCCGGCTGGCCTTCGGCATCGGCGACTTCCGCCGGGACACCGGCTTCGGCGACACGCCGACCACCCTGGCCTACACCCGGTCGCGCTTCACCATCGCGGCCAAGGCGGCGCACCTGCCGGGCGCCATCGACGGGCCCACCGTCGGGTCCAGCGCCCTCAAGCTCAGCGAGGCCACCGCGGTGTCGGCGGAGTTCGGGATGACCGGCAAGATCTGTCTGACGCCCGACCAGTGCGCGACAGTCAACGAGGGTCTCTCACCCTCCCAGGACGAGATCACCTGGGCTCAGGAGTTCTTCGCCGAGTTCGAGCGCGACGGAGGGGAGATCCGTAACGGTTCGGACCTGCCGCGCATCGCCCGCGCCCAGAAGATCCTCGATCTGGCCCGGGCCTACGGCATCGAGGTCTCCGAGTTCGACGACCAGGCCGTGCACGTCACCGCTCCGTCGGACACCTACCACTTCTGAGGTGCCGCCAGGCACCTACCCACCACTGAGGTGCCGCCAGGCACGTCACACCGGCGGCGAAGCACACCAGCGCTCCCACTCCGGTGATCGCGGCCGATCCGCCCGGGTAGCCGCCGCCGACGATGCTCACCCACAGCGCCGAAGCGATGACCCCGGCGACGATCAGCAGCAGACCGGCAGTGCCCGGCAGATCGCCCACCGGGTCGCCCTGCTCCCCCCCGGGGAAACCGGGAACCTCGCGCGTCGGCATGGCGGGGGTCTACCCCTGATGCCGGTTCGGTAAACGCCCGGGCGCTCAGCGGGCGGCGATCAGGTCGGCCGCCTTCTCGCCGATCACCACCGACGGGGCGTGGGTGTGGCCGCGGACGATGGTGGGCATCACCGAGGCGTCGGCCACCCGAAGTCCCGCCACCCCGCGTACCCGAAGTTCCGGGTCGACGACGCTGTGCGGGTCGCGGCCCATCCGGCAGGTGCCGACCGGGTGGTAGAGCGTGTGCGCGCAGGTGTCGATGGCCCGGTCGAGGGTCTCGTCGTCGAGGGTGGTGGCGTGCAGCGGGCGCACCAGCCGGCCGACGACGTCGCGCAGCGCGGGGGAGCGGGCGATCGTCGCGGTCACCCGAAGCCCGGCCAGCATCGCCGCCCGGTCGGCGCCGTCAGGGTCGGTGAGGTAATTGGGCTCGATGACGGGCTTGACGGCGGGGTCGGCCGATCGCAGCGTGACGGTGCCGGAACTGCGCGGCTTGAGCAGCACCGGCCCGGTCGCGATCGCGTGGCCCTGGTAGGCCTCGCCGATGCCCTCGTCGAAGAACGGCGCCGGAGCCCAGATCAGTTCGATGTCGGGCAGGTCCAACTCCGGGTGGCTGGCGACGAATCCGTAGGCCTCGCCGACGTTGGAGGTCAGCATGCCGCGCCGGCGCAGCAGGTAGTTGGCCAGTTCGGCCGGCTTCTCCGCGGCTGCCAGGGAGTCGCCGGGGATCTTGAAGCCCAGCGGGGTGATGAGGTGGTCGAGCAGGTTGCGGCCCACCTCGGGAGCGTCATGGACGATCGGGATACCGAACTCGGACAGCTCGCCGGCCGGGCCCACTCCGGACAGCTTGAGCAACTGCGGGGTGTTCACGGCGCCGGCGCACAGCACCACTTCGGCGGCCGCCCGCACGGTCTGGCGGCGGCCGTCGGAATCGTCGAACTCCACCCCCACGGCGCGGCCGCCCTCGAAGAGCACCCGGCGAACCGTCGCGCCGGTGTGCAGGGTCAGGTTGGGCCGGTAGAGCACCGGTTTGAGGTAGGCGTCCGCGCAACTCCATCGGGCTCCGCGGCGCTGGGTCACCGCGGTCTCGCAGAAGCCGTCGAGCACCGGGCGGTTGGGAGTGGTCAGCCGGTATCCGGCTTGCTCGGCGGCCCGGAGCCAGGCCGCGGTCGAGGACCGGGGACTGCGCTGCGGGGAGATCACCAGCGCGCCGTTCTCGACCTGGTCGAAGTAGGGCCGAAGGTGGGCGTAGTCCCACTGTTCGCCGGCGTGCTCGGCCCATTCGTCGTAGTCCGCGGGGAAGCCGGGCACCCACATCATCGCGTTCAGCGACGACGACCCGCCCAGCACCTTCCCGCGGGGCCAGTAGATCTCCCGGCCGCCGACCTCCTTCTGCGGCTCGGTCCGGTAGTCCCAGTCCAGCGGGCTGCGGAAGAGCTTGGCGAAAGCGGCGGGGATGTGGACGAACTTGTCGTCGTCCATCGGCCCGGCTTCGAGCACCACGACCTCGGTGCCCGAATGCGCGCTGAGCCTGTTGGCGACCACCGCTCCGGCCGATCCGGTTCCGACGACGAGGTAATCGCAGTACATGGGCGAAGTATAGGGAGGTCCCTGGGGCCGCGACCGGACGCGGCTCGGTCGGCGCCGATGTACCTCGGGTGGGTGTGTGGCTCGTCGCGCACAATGGGTCACCATGCGTGCGGTCAGGGTGGAGGCGGGCCGGGCGGGCGTCGTCGACGTGGCGGACCCCGACGGTCCATGGCCGATGCTGGAGGTGGCCGCGGCCGGCATCTGCGGCAGCGACCTGGGCATGCTGGACTGGAACCTGCCGGTGACCCTCGGCCACGAGTTCGCCGGCACCCTCGATGGCCGCGCCTACTGCGTGGAACCCACCGTCCGGTGCGGGGAGTGCGAGCAGTGCCGCGCCGGGAGCCCGCAGCGCGGCCGGGGCCCGGGGCCGCACGGGATTATGGGAGTGGGCTTCGACGGGGGAATGGCCGAACGGGTCGCGGTGCCGCCGGAGTGCCTGGTGGCGCTGCCGCCGGGTCTGCCGCTGGCCGACGCCTCGCTGGTGGAGCCGCTCGCGGTGAGCTGGCACGGACTGAGCAGAGCGGCCGCCGTCCCCGGTGAGCGGGTGCTCGTGGTCGGCGGCGGCGCGGTGGGCCTGACCGCTGTGGCCGCGGCCCGGGCGATGGGCCTGGAGGTCGACCTCGAGGCACGCCACGACCACCAGCGCGAAGCCGGCGAGAGGCTGGGCGCCGGAAGCCCGCACGGTCGCTATGAGGTGAGCGTCGAAGCCGCCGGCACGGACAGCGCGCTGGCGGCCTGCGTGCGCATGAGCGCCCCGGGAGGGCGGATCGCCCTGGTCGGGGTGGCCCACGACGACCGCAGGGTGCCCAGCGTCCCGTTCGTCATGAAGGAGCTGTCGATGGTCGGGTGCAACTGTTACGGCGACGGCGCCGGCGGCCACGAATTCACCCGCGCGGCCGAGGTTCTGGCGGCAGACCCCGAGATCGCGGCGACGATCATCACCCACCGGTTCGCCCTCGACGAGGCCGCCGAGGCGTTCCGGGTGGCGGGCGACCGCGCCGGCGGGGCGATCAAGGTGGTGCTGGAACCCGGCCGCTAGCTGCCGCTCAGCGCCAGCTGGTCTTCGGCGTGGAAGGTCTCCTCGAGTGTCTCCGGGGAGGCGTCGCGGTCGATCAGGCGCAGATCGGCGCCACGGGC
>CAYXOM010000342.1:0-7155 GCA_964466565.1 uncultured Mycobacterium sp. | reverse complement strand
GCCGGCCCCGCCGGCGGAGCCGCCGAGTTCGACGGTCAGCGGCGGACCGTCCGGGTTGCCCAGATTCAGCGTCATCCCGTCGGCCAGGTCGATCTGCGGCACCCGCCGTCCGTACAGGAACACCCCGTTGAGCGAACCGTTGTCCACCGCGACCCATCTGCCCCGGTCGAAGCGCAGCAGCACGTGCGCCCGCGACACCAGCGGATGGGCGATCCGGACGTCAGCGCGCAGGTCACGGCCGACGACGACGTCGGTGCCCGCGGCGAAGGAGCGCGGCGGCCCGTTGTACCTGACGGTCAGCACCGGCGCGCTCATCGGCGCAACTCTAACGGCCGGGCCCCCCGGTCACGACACACCGAGTTCGCGAGTAGATCGTCGGCATGCATTTGTTGCAGTGCGTACACAACGACTTGACCGAGCGCGCCTCGCCGTCGGCCCGGATGCGGTTGACCAGGTCCGGTTCGGCCAGCAGCGCCCGGCCCATCGCGACGAACTCGAAACCGGCGGCTATCGCCCGGTCCATGCTCTCCCGGTCGGTGATCCCGCCCAGCAGGATCAGCGGCAGCGACAGCTCGCGGCGGAACAGCTCCGCATCGGCCAGCAGATAGACGTCAGTGTAGGGGTACTCGCGCAGGAACTTCTTCCCGGTCATCCGCATGCCCCAGCGCAGCGGGGGTGCGAACGCCCGGGCGAACTCCTTGATCGGCGAGTCGCCCCGGAACAGGTACATCGGATTGAGCAGCGAGCTGCCCGCCGTCAGTTCCAGCGCGTCCAGGCCGCCGTCGTCGGCCAGCCAGCGGGCGGTCTGCAGCGACTCCTCGACGGTGATGCCGCCCCGCACGCCGTCGGACATGTTGAGTTTGGCGGTCACCGCGATCGCCGGCCTCCCGTCGCGGGCGACCTCGCGCCGCACCGCGGCGACGATCCCGCGCGCCACCCGGGCCCGGTTGGCCAGCGAGCCGCCGAAGGAGTCGCTGCGCCGGTTGATCAACGGCGACAGGAACGCACTCGCCAGGTAGTTGTGCCCGAGGTGGATCTCCACCGCGTCGAAGCCGGAGTCGATGGCGCACCGTGCGGCCCGGGCGTGCGCCGCGGTCACCTCCTCGATGTCGGTGCGGGTGGCCGCCCGGGCGAACCGCATCGCGATCGGGTTGAAGAACCGCACCGGCGCCAGGGCGGTGGCCCGGTTCGACCGGGCGTCGGCGACCGGTCCGGCGTGACCGATCTGGGCGCTGATCGCCGCGCCCTCGGCGTGCACCGCCTCGGCGAGCCGGCGCAGGCCAGCCTCCGCCTCCGGGCGCATCCACAGCTGCTTGCCGTCGGTGCGCCCGCCCGGGCTGACCGCGCAATAGGCCACCGTGGTCATCGCAACCCCCCCGGCGGCCATCCGCCGGTGGAACTCGATCAGGTCGTCGGTCACCAGCGCCTCGGGGGTCCGGGCCTCGAAGGTCGCCGCCTTGATCACCCGGTTGCGCAACTCGACCGGGCCGAGCCGGGCCGGGCTGAACACATCCGGGACGGTTCCCATAGGCAGAATGTAGCGGTGCCCGCGCAATCCCTGGACGGCAAGCTGACCCGCGACGAGATCTTCGTCGACCTCGCCGCCCGGGTCGCGGCGCTGACCGCCGCCGGAAGCACCCCCGGACTGGGCACCGTCCTGGTGGGCGACGACCCGGGCAGCGGCGCCTACGTCCGCGGCAAGCACGCCGACTGCGCCAAGGTCGGCATCACCTCGATCCGCCGCGAACTGCCCGCCGACGCCCGCGCGGCGCAACTCGAGGACACCATCGACGAACTCAACGCCAACCCCGACTGCACGGGCTACATCGTGCAGTTGCCGCTGCCGCGCCACCTCGACGAGAACGCCGCCCTGGAGCGCGTCGACCCGGCCAAGGACGCCGACGGCCTGCACCCGACCAACCTGGGCCGCCTGGTGCTGGGCGAGCCCGCCCCGCTGCCGTGCACCCCGCGCGGCATCGTCGCGCTGCTGCGCCGCTTCGGGGTGGGGATCGACGGCGCGCACGTGGTGGTGATCGGCCGCGGGATCACGGTGGGCCGCCCGCTCGGGCTGCTGCTGACCCGGCGCACCGAGAACGCGACGGTGACTCTGTGCCACACCGGAACCCGCGACCTGGCCGGCCTGACCCGGCAGGCCGACGTCATCGTCGCCGCGGTGGGCGTGCCGCACATGCTCTCCGCCGGGATGGTCCGGCCCGGCGCGGCGGTGGTGGACGTCGGCGTGAGCCGGGTCGACGGCGCGCTCACCGGCGACGTCGCACCGGAGGTCTGGGACGTCGCCGGGCACGTCTCACCCAACCCCGGCGGGGTGGGCCCGCTCACCCGGGCGTTCCTGCTGACCAACGTGGTGGAGCTGGCCGAGAAGTCGTCTGCATGACCCGGGTGTTGCGCACCCAGTGGCCGATCCTCGTCGTCGGCGGCATCGGCCTGGTCGCGCTGGTGCTGGTGGCATTCGGCTTCTGGCGGCGCGGTGCGCTGCTCATCGGCATCGGGGTGGGGGTGGCCGCCGTGCTGCGGGCGGTGCTGCCCGACGAGCGGGCCGGACTGCTGGCCGTGCGCGGCAAGGGCGTCGACGTGACGATGATGGCCGCGGTGTGCGCGGTGGTGGTCTACATCGCCTGGACCATCGACCCGCTGGGGACCAGCTGAGTCAGCCGGCCAGGGTGGCCCGGATGCACACCGTCACATACGGCAGCGCCAGGCCGTCCGACTCGGCCAGCGCCGGGTGGGTGGCCAGCAGGTCGCGCACGCCCTGCAGGGTGCGTTCGCGCACCCCGGCCGGGGAGGTGATGCAGTAACTGCGGGAGGCGACGTAGTCGACCAGCGCCTCGCGGGTCAGGTAGCTGGTCCACTCGAACTCCCGGGTGGCCACCTCGGTGAACTCCGCCGGCAGTTCGGCGGTGGTCACCCGGTCGTGCTCGGCGCCGATGATCCGGCCCAGGTCGCGGACCCAGCCCAGCCGCTCGTCGCGGGTGTTCCACACCAGGCCCAGCCGTCCCCCCGGCCGCAGCACCCGGGCCACCTCGGCGGCGGCCAGGGCGGGGTCGAACCAGTGCCAGGCCTGGGCCACCAGCACCGCGTCCACCGAGTCGTCCGGCAGCGGGATCTGCTCGGCGGTGCCCAGCAGCGCACGGGTGTCCGGGAGCGCGGCGCCGAGCACCTCGAGCATCTCCGGGATCGGGTCGACCGCGACGACGTCCAGGCCGCGCTCGACCAGTCGCGCGGTCAGCTTGCCGGTGCCCGCGCCGAGGTCGAGCACCTCGCGGCGCTCCCCGCCGGCCAGCAGCCAGTCGATCGCCTCCGGCGGGTACGACGGGCGGCCGCGCTCGTAGGAAGCGGCCTGCGCGCCGAAGGACAGCGAGCGTTCGCGGCGGCCGCCGGTCAAGGCCGCCGGCCGGCCAGTGCGAGGGTCTTGCGGATCAACTCGCCCACCGCCTCGGTCTCGACCAGGAAGCCGTCGTGGCCGTGGATCGACTCCACCACCTCCAGGCCCGCGCAGCCGGGCAGCAGGGCGGCCAGTTCCTGTTGCAGCCGCATCGGGTAGAGCCGGTCGGAGGTGATCCCGCCGACCACCACCGGCACCGGACAGGACTGCAGTGCCGCGCTGACCCCGTCGCGGCCGCGGCCGACGTCGTGACTGGACAGCGCGTCGGTCAGGGTGACGTAGCTGCCGGCGTCGAACCGGTTGACCAGTTTGGCGCCGTGGTGCTCCAGGTAGCTCTGCACCGCGTAGCGCCCGCCGTCGAGCGGGTCCTCCGCCCCCTGCGGGTCGTTGCCGAACCGGGTGTCCAGTTCGACCTCGCCGCGGTAGGTCAGGTGCGCGAAGCGGCGGGCCAGATCCAGACCGGCGGACGGCACCCGCCCGGTCCCGTAGTAGTCGCCGCCCTGCCAGTGCGGGTCGGCGGTGATGGCGGCGATCTGGGCGCTCTGGGTGCCGATCTGGTCGGCGGTGGCCCGGGCCCCGACCGCCAGCACCAGCGCGGCGCGCACCCGGCCGGGGTGGCCCACCATCCACTCCAGTGCGCGCGCCCCGCCCATCGAGCCGCCGACGACGGCCGCGACCTCGGTGATGCCCAGCGCGGCCAATGCGGCCACGTCGGCGTTGACCTGGTCGCGGATGGTGATCGCCGGGAATCGCGATCCCCAGGGCCGGCCGTCGCGGGCCAGCGAGCTCGGGCCGGTCGAACCCCGGCAGCCGCCCAGCACGTTGGTGGCCACCGCGCACCACCGGTCGGTGTCGATCGCCGCGCCCGGCCCGGCGATCCCGTTCCACCAGCCCGGGATCCGGGAGTCGCCGGTCAGGGCGTGCAGGACGACGACGACGTTGTCCCGGCTGGGGGAGAGCTCGCCCCAGCGCTGCACCGCGATCGACACGTCCTCGAGGATCGCGCCGCTCTCCAGGGTCAGCGGACCGACGTCGACCACGCCGACCTCGCCCTCGGCCGGCAGTATCGAGGTGCGCTCGGGAGACCTCTGCGGCGGCCTCTCACAGGACAGGGTCACACTCGGCTCCCGGTCAGCGTGCCGGCCGGGCGCCGGGCGGCGGTGAATCCCAGCTCGAGATCGGCCAGGATGTCGTCGATCCCCTCCAGCCCGACCGCCAGCCGCACCAGGCCGGGGGTGACCCCGGAGGCCAGCTGTTCGGCCGGCGAGAGCTGCTGGTGGGTGGTGGAGGCCGGGTGGATCACCAGCGAGCGCACGTCACCGATGTTGGCGACGTGGCTGTGCAGCCGCAGCGCGTCGACGAACGCCCGGCCGGCCTGCAGCCCGCCGTCGAGTTCGAACGACAGCACCGCCCCGCACCCGCGCGGCGCCAGCCGCCGCGCCCGCTCGTGCCAGGGGGATCCGGGCAGCCCGGCGTAGTTGACCGACGTCACGCCCTCGTGGGCGGCCAGGAACTCCGCGACCTGCTGGGCGTTGGCGACGTGGCGCTCCATCCGCAGGCTCAGCGTCTCCAGGCCCTGGGCGATCAGGAAGGCGTTGAACGGCGCCGGCGCCGGCCCGAGGTCGCGCAGCAGTTGCACCCGGGCCTTGAGGGCGAACGCCGGCGCCCCGAGTTCGGCGTACACCACGCCGTGGTAGCTGGGGTCGGGGACGGTGAACCCGGGGAAGCGGCCCGAGGTCCAGTCGAAGGTGCCGCCGTCGACGATCACCCCGGCGATCGCGGTGCCGTGCCCGCCGAGGTACTTGGTGGCCGAGTGCACGACGATGTCGGCGCCGTGCGCCAGCGGCCGGATCAGGTACGGCGTGGCCACCGTGTTGTCGACGATCAGCGGCACGCCGTTGGCGTGGGCCACCTCGGCGACCGCGGGGATGTCGAGCACGTCGATCTTCGGATTGGACACGCTCTCGCCGTAGAACGCCCTGGTGGTGGGCCGCACCGCGGCCTGCCAGGACGCCGGGTCGTCGGGGTCGTCGACGAAGGTGGTCTCGATGCCCAGCCTCGGCAGCGTGTGCCGCAGCAGGTTGGCCGTCCCGCCGTAGAGGCGCGGGCTGGAGACCACGTGGTCGCCGGCGCCGGCGAGGTTGAGGATCGCCAGGGTCTCGGCGGCCTGGCCGGAGGCCAGCAGCAGCGCGGCCACCCCGCCCTCCAGTGCGGCCATGCGCTGCTCGACGACGTCGCTGGTGGGGTTCATGATCCGGGTGTAGATGTTTCCCGGCTCGGCCAGCCCGAACAGCGCCGTGGCGTGGTCGGTGTCGCGGAACGTGTAGGACGTCGTCTGGTAGATCGGCAGCGCGCGGGCCGAGGTGGCCGCATCGGGCTGCTGTCCGGCGTGGATCTGTTTGGTCTCGAAGGACCAGTCGGGGTTGGTCATGGGTCGGGTGCTCCTTAGCGTCTGTCAACTGGTCTGGTGCCGGCAGGGCGCGGCCCGGGAACGCACGGGCGGCGCGGCGGCGTGGATCAGCGACAGTGACACATGTGGGGGCTCCGCATCAGGTTTCCCTGTCTACTCGGGGGCCCGACATGGCGGACCCGCGCTTGCCGTGCAGCCGACTGCCGGCTGCTCAACCTGGTCATCACCCGGGGCACCCCACCGCGGTTGGAGGGTTGCCGTCCAGCGAGCCGGGGCTTGACGCTGGCGCTCATGACCGCCCGCGAGCCTATCTCACCGCGGTCCCCGGCCGCCAGCCAGTCCTTGTAGTGTTGGCCCCGGCGGGCGCCGGTCCGCCGGAGGCAGGAGGATGGCGGGACTGATGCCGAGCGGGCAGAAGATCAAGGTCAAGGGCACTGTCGTCGAACTCGACGGCGACGAAATGACGCGGATCATCTGGCAGCTGATCAAGGACACGCTGATCCTGCCCTACCTCGACGTCAATCTGGAGTACTACGACCTGGGCATCGAGCACCGTGATGCCACCGACGACCAGGTCACCATCGACTCCGCCAACGCGATCCTGCGCCACAACGTCGGCGTCAAGTGCGCCACCATCACCCCCGACGAGGCCCGCGTCGAGGAGTTCAACCTCAAGAAGATGTGGCTGTCACCCAACGGCACCATCCGCAACATCCTCGGCGGCACCATCTTCCGCGCGCCCATCGTGATCTCCAACATCCCGCGGCTGGTGCCGGGCTGGACCAAGCCGATCATCATCGGCCGGCACGCCTTCGGCGACCAGTACCGCGCCACCAACTTCAAGGTCGACCGGCCCGGCACCGTCACCCTCACCTTCACCCCCGAGGACGGCAGCGAGCCGATGGTGCACGAGGTGGTCCGGATCCCCGAGGACGGCGGGGTGGTGATGGGGATGTACAACTTCAAGAAGTCGATCATCGACTTCGCCCGCTCGTCGTTCTCCTATGCGCTGCAGCAGAACTACCCGGTGTACCTGTCGACGAAGAACACCATCCTCAAGGCCTACGACGGCATGTTCAAAGACGAGTTCCAGCGGGTCTTCGACGAGGAGTTCAAGGCCGAGTTCGACGCCCGCGGCCTGACCTACGAGCACCGCCTGATCGACGACATGGTCGCCTCCTGCCTGAAGTGGGAGGGCGGCTACGTGTGGGCGTGCAAGAACTACGACGGCGATGTCGAGTCCGACATCGTCGCCCAGGGCTACGGCTCGCTGGGCCTGATGACCTCGGTGCTGATGACGCCCGACGGCAAGGTGCTGGAATCCGAAGCCGCCCACGGCACG
>CAYXOM010000341.1:0-4658 GCA_964466565.1 uncultured Mycobacterium sp. | reverse complement strand
GTCGGCGGGTCGGTTCAGCCGACCTTGACCAGCTTGAAGGGCATGGTGATGAACAGCGGCAGACTGATGCCGCACGCCCCGCTGGGACCGGTGGTGGCGTCTTCGCCGACCAGGGTGTTGGAGGTCGGGTCCTGATAGGCCCCATCCGGGGTCATCCGCTTGAAACGGAAGATCTGCAGGCCGGGGGCGGTACTGCCGTCTGGGCACGGGATCCATTCCGGCACAACGTGTTTGACGTACCACTCCCCGCCGGTCTGGTAGATCGGCGCGGTCCAGCCCTGGTCGCTGGTGACCGTTCCGGTGCATTCGGTCGGGTAGGAGCACTGCGAGGACACCGTCCAGATCGCGCGGACACTGCGCTGGTCGATGAAGATGTCGTTCTTGCGCGCCCACTCGCCGTTGGACGTGGCGGTGAAGGTGCCGTTGATCGCCCACTCGGGGTCGGCCCCGGCCGGCGCCGCGGCCTGGAGAGCGCCCAGTGCCGTGGCGACGGCCAGCACGGCGGAAGGCATCGCACGCATGCCGGGGATTATCTCCGGTCGGCGGCCGCCGGGGGCGGGCTTTGGGGAGCGGGGTCCCCGGCGGCGGCCATGTCGCGGGCTGCCAGATGGCTGAACAGCATCGACGCCCCGATCGGATTGCCGCCGCCCGGGTAGGTGGTGCCGCTCACCGCGGCCATCGTGTTGCCCGCGGCGTACAGGCCGGGGATCGGGGCGCCGGAGGCGTCCAGCACCCGGGCCCGCGCGTCGGTCCGCAGCCCGCCCTTGGTGCCCAGGTCCGAGAGCCCGAACGCGGCGGCGTGGAAGGGCGGGGTCTCGATGGGCACCAGGGGCGACTTGCCGCGGGAGAACGCCCGGTCGTAGGCCTCCTCGCCGCGGCCGAAGTCCCGGTCGACGCCCTCGGCCGTCATCTCGTTGAACCGGGCGACGGTGGCGGCCAGCTCGTCGCCGGGCACCCCGATCGCCGCCGCCAGCCCGGCCAGGTCTCCCGCGGTGTGCCACAGCCCGGCCTCCCGGTAGCGCTGCGGGTCGGACAGCGAGACGTTGGTCGCCTTCACCGGCGGCACCTCGCCGCGCCGGTCGTCGTAGACCATCCAGAACGGCAGCCGCAGCCGTCCGGCCTGCATCTGGGCGATGATCGCCCGCCCGACGCGGTCGTAGGGCCCGGACTCGTTGACGAAGCGCCGGCCGTCCTGGTTGACGAACATCCCGCCGGCGAACCACAGCGCGAAGGCCGCGCCGCCGTCGGGATGCACCAGCCCCGGCGACCACCACGCCTGGTCCATCAGATCGGTGTCGGCGCCGATCCGCAGCGCGGCCTGCAGCGCGGCGCCGGTGCTGCCCGGCGCGCCCATGCTGTCGAGCACGCGACCCGGGACGCCGAAGCGGTCGCGCAGCTGCTCGTTGCGCTCGAATCCGCCGGCGGCGAGCAGCACCCCGCGCCGGGCGCCGATCCGCACCAGCGACCCGTCGCGCCGTGCGACAACGCCGACCACCCGCCCGCCGTCGCCGACGACGAGGTCCACCAGCTCGGTGTTGCGGTGCAGGGCGACGCCGGGCAGTGCCCGCAGCGCGGCCAAGAAGCGGCCGATCAGGGCGCGCCCGCCGATCAGCAGGTCGGCGGGCGGGGGAGTGCCCAGCCGGTCGTTGTCCAGCGGGCCGCGGATCAGTGCCGCGTCCTCGCCCAGTGCCGACACCGGCAACGGCGCGGCGATGATGTGCCGCATCCCGTCGGTGCGGGCCGACGGCACCGATCCGAAGTAGTCCGGCCACGGCAGCACGGCGAACTCGAAGTTCGGGTCGGATTCGAGGTACTCGACCAGTCCGGCTCCGCCGCGCACGTAGGCCTCCTGCAACGCCGCCGGCGTGCGGTCGCCGACCACGGCGCGGAAATAGGCCAGCGCCTCCTCGGCGGTGTCGTCGCACCCAGCCCGGCGCAGCACGGGGTTGGCGGGGAACCACATACCGCCGCCCCCGGAGTAGGCGGTGGTGCCGCCGAACTTGCCGGTGGCCTCGAGCAGAGCCACCGTCAGGCCCTCGCGAGCGGCGGTGTAGGCGCCGGTGATCCCGCCGCCGGATCCGGCCACCACGACGTCGACGACCTCGTCGAACGCCTGGCCGGGTGACTCGTCCACGTATTCCATGCTGAACCATGCGCCGTCTGGGCGGTAGTCCCATGCCCTCAGCCCCACTCGTGGCTCATCGCCCGGGTCTGGCTGATCTCCGGCACGGACTCAACCCTGCGCAGCCGGGACCGGCTGGCGGCGATCAGCACCAGGGCGATCAGCCCGGTCAGCGCACCCAAGGCGAAGATCGCGGTGAAGCCGCTCTCCGGTGGATGCCCGGCAGTGCCGGCGCGGCTGAGCAGCACGGCCACCACCGCCGCGGCCAGTGAGGCGCCGACGGTGCGCGCGATCGCGTTGATCGAGGTGGCCACCGCGGTCTCGCCGGCGTCGACCTCCTGCACCACCAGGGCGGGCAGGGCGCCATAGGACAGGCTGATATAGGCGTTGATCAGGATCCCGGCGCCGATCACCTGCCAGGCCGTCGAGTGCAGCAGCGCCAGCAGCGCGAACCCGGCCACCCCGATGGCCGCACCCACCACCAGCACCGGCCTGGCGCCGTAGCGGTCGATGAAGCGACCGCTGGCCAGCGCGGTCAGGAAGCCGGCGATCGCACCTGGCAGCAGAAACACCACGCTGGCTTCCAGCACGGTGGCTCCGAACCCGTAGCCACTGCCGGCGGGCGCCTGAACGAAGCCGGTCAGCCCCAGGAAACCGAAGTACAGGCCCATGCCCACCGACACCGTCGCGATGTTGGTCAGCAGGATGGGACGCCGGGCCAGCATCGCGGTGGAGACCAGGGGATGGGGGCACCGGCGCTCCCACCACCACCACACGGCCAGTACCCCCAGGCTCAGCACGGCGGCACCGGCGGTGCGTACCGAACCCCACCCCCAGACCCCGCCCTGAGTGATGGCCAGCAACAGGGCCGACAGGCCGACGGCCAGTCCGGCCGCCCCGGTCCAGTCCACCCGCCCGGTACCGCCGCGCGGGCGGGCCGGCACCACCGCCAGCACCACGGCCATCACCACGATGGTGAAGGCGGTCATGAACCAGAAGACCCGGTGGTAGTCGGCGTCGCCGCGCATCAACAGCCCGGTGACCACCAGGCCCGCGCCCCCGCCGAAACCCAGCACCCCGGAGATCACGGCCATCGCGCCCATCAGGCGTTGCGGCGGCAGTTCCTCGCGCAGAATCGACACCCCGATCGGGTACAGCGCGAACGAGGCGCCCTGAAGCACCCGGGCGGCGATCAGCAGCGGAAGCGAGGTCGTGGTCGCGGCCAGCACCGAGCCGGCCAGCACCACCGCCAGCACGGCCAGCAGCAGCCACTTCTTGGTGTTGAGGTCGGCGAGCCGGCCGATCAGCGGGGTGGCCGCCGCCGCCGCGAGCAGGTTGGCGGTGACGACCCAGCTGACGTCGACCGCCGACGCCCCGAGCTGGCGGGACATCACGCCCAGGATCGGGACCACGCCGGTCTGCAGCACGGCCACGGTCAGCGCGACCACACTCAGGGCGGCGATCAGCACACCCGGAGACGCGCCGTCCGGTCGGCCGCGCGGTCTCGCGAGGGCCGCCCGGAGGTTCGACACGCGGATCCCTTCTGCCGGCGGCCCATCCTGTGTTCCGGAGTTGCTCTGACTCGGCGAGTTGATTATCTCCGCTCACCGTCCCGGCGGAGAGGGCGGGGTCCGGTGCGTGCGAGGATGCGCGGGTGTTCACCGACGCGGCCTACTTCCTTCCCGACGGCGAGACGTTCCATCCCAGCCGTGACGCCGTGAGCCGTTGGGGCGCCGACCATCTGGGCGGACCCGCGGTGGTGGGTCTGGCGGCCTGGGCGCTGGAGCGCGACTTCGGGCTGGACGGTTTCCTGCCCACCCGGCTGACCGCCGACCTGTTCAAGGTGGCCCGGCGGACGCCGACGCTGGTGCGCACCCGGCTGGTCCGCGACGGCCGCCGGATCCGCAACTCCGAGTGCGAGATCCTTCAGGGTGAGGCCGTCGTCGCCCGGGCCACGATGGTGCAGTACCGCACCTCAGCCCCGCCCCCCGGGCAGGAGTGGGTGGGTCCGGCGGAGTTCGGCCCGCGACCGGTCGTCACCGGCCCGATGTACCTGGTCGGCAGCGACGACGCGGGCTGGAGCCAGATCGGCGGCCACCACCAGAACACCTCCCGCAAGCGGGTCTACCACCGCACCCTCGACGTGGTGGCCGGCCACGAGCCCAGCCCCTTCGTGCGTGCCGTGGTCGCGGCCGAGGCGACCAGCCTGGTGAGCAACCTCGGCACCCACGGCGTCGGCTACATCAACGGCGATCTCACGGTGGCGATCTCGCGTCTGCCCGAGGGCTGCGACATCGGCGTCCAGGGTGACTCGCACTGGTGCTCGGAGGGAATCTCGATCGGCGGGGCCACCCTGTTCGACGAGCGCGGACCGTTCGGGATCGGCATGGTGACCGCCGTCGCCAACCCGGCGGCGCAGATCGACTTCGGCAACGGATGAACCGCCGGGAGCAGGTGCTGATCAGTGCCGGAGAGTTGATGCGCCTGCGGGCCGCCGGCGCCCGCCCGGCGGTCCTCGAAGTTCGCTGGACGCTCG
>CAYXOM010000340.1:0-2602 GCA_964466565.1 uncultured Mycobacterium sp. | reverse complement strand
CGGCCGACCCCCCCGCGCCGACCACCACGGCCGACCCCCCCGCGCCGACCACCACCGCGGAACCCCCGGCGCCGACCACCCAGGACGTGATCACCGACGACAACCCGCCGCCGACCACCAGACCGGCGCCGGCGGAGACCGGCGAGGGTTAGGTCAGCCTTCCTCGCGCGGCCCCGGGCCGGGGTGCGACGATGGACTGCAGACACGCACAAGTTACCGGCCGGTAACCCCGCTTGGTTACCGGCCGGTAACTTCGCAGGAGAGGCGACGCATGGACACCCAGACCCTCATCCGGCTGACCATCGGCCTGGCCATGACCGCCATCGTGGGGCTGTTCGCAGCCAAGCGGGTGCTCTGGCTGACGAAACTGATCAGTTCCGGGCAGCCGACCGCCGACGAGCGCGGACGCAAGAACCACCTCGGCGAGCGGATCGGCAACCAGGTCCGCGAGGTGTTCGGCCAGACCCGCCTGCTCAAGTGGTCCATCCCCGGCATCGCGCACTTCTTCACCATGTGGGGATTCTTCGTCCTGGCGACGGTCTATCTCGAGGCCTACGGCGTGCTGTTCGACCCGAAGTTCCACATCCCGGTCATCGGCAGGTGGGACATCCTGGGCTTCCTGCAGGACTTCTTCGCCGTCGCGGTGCTGCTCGGCATCATCGTCTTCGCGATCATCCGGCTGCGTTCCGAACCCAAGGAGCACGGCCGTTCCTCACGGTTCTACGGTTCGCACACCGGCGGCGCCTGGCTGATCCTGTTCATGATCTTCAACGTCATCTGGACCTACGCGCTGTTCCGCGGTGCGGCGGTCAACGTCGGCAACCTCCCCTACGGACCCGCGGCGTTCTTCTCCCACCTGGCGGCCAAACCGCTGGCGCCGCTGGGGGTGCACGGCAACGAGATCGTCGAGACCGTCGCCCTGCTGCTGCACATCGGCGTCATGCTGGTGTTCCTACTGATCGTGCTGCACTCCAAGCACCTGCACATCGGGCTGGCCCCGCTCAACGTCACCTTCAAGCGGCTGCCCAACGCGCTCGGTCCGCTGCTGCCGATGGAGTCCAAGGGCTCCTACATCGACTTCGAGGACCCCGCCGAGGACGCCGTCTTCGGCCGCGGCAAGATCGAGGACTTCACCTGGAAGGGCTACCTCGACCTCACCACCTGCACCGAGTGCGGCCGCTGCCAGTCGCAGTGCCCGGCGTGGAACACCGGAAAACCGTTGTCGCCCAAGATCCTCATCATGGACCTGCGCGACCACCTGTTCGCCAAGGCGCCCTACATCTTCGGCACCCGCAACGACGCGGCCGACACCGAGGGCGGACTCGAACTCGGCCACGACGACACGCACCACGTGCCGGAGTCGGGATTCGAGCGGGTCCCGGCCGACTCCCCGCTGCAAGCCACCCGCCCGCTGGTCGGCGACGCCGCGGCGCTGGGTGTCATCGATCCCGACGTGCTGTGGTCTTGCACCACCTGCGGCGCCTGTGTGGAGCAGTGCCCGGTGGACATCGAGCACATCGACCACATCGTCGACATGCGCCGCTACCAGGTGATGATGGAGTCGGAGTTCCCCGGCGAACTCGGCGGCCTGTACAAGAATCTCGAGACCAAGGGCAACCCCTGGGGCCAGAACGCCAAGGAACGGCTCACCTGGATCGACGAGGTCGACTTCGACGTCCCGGTCTACGGCCGCGACGTGGAGAGCTTCGCCGGTTTCGAGTACCTGTTCTGGGTCGGCTGCGCCGGCGCGCTCGACGACCGCGCCAAGAAGACCACCAAGGCGGTCGCCGAACTGCTCTCGGCGGCGGGCGTGAAGTTCCTCGTTCTCGGCGACGCCGAGACCTGCACCGGGGACTCCGCGCGGCGCTCGGGCAACGAGTTCCTGTTCCAGCAGTTGGCCAGCCAGAACGTCGAGACGCTCAACGACCTCTTCTCCGGCGTCGAGCGGGTCGACCGCAAGGTGGTGGTGACCTGCCCGCACTGCTTCAACACCCTGGGCCGGGAGTACCCGCAGGTGGGCGGCAGCTATACGGTGCTGCACCACACCCAGCTGCTCAACCGGCTGGTGCGCGACCGCAAACTCGTCCCGGTGCAGCCGGTGAACGGCAACGGCGCCGGCGGCGGCGGAACCATCACCTACCACGATCCGTGCTACCTGGGACGCCACAACAAGGTCTACGAGGCGCCGAGGGAACTGATCGGCGCATCCGGGGCGACCCTGACCGAGATGCCGCGCCACGCCGACCGGGGCTTCTGCTGCGGCGCCGGCGGCGCCCGGATGTGGATGGAGGAGCACCTGGGCAAGCGGGTGAACCACGAGCGGGTCGACGAGGCGCTCAACCTCGACCCGGCCACCATCGCCACCGGCTGCCCGTTCTGCCGCGTCATGCTCGGCGACGGTGTGGGCGATCGCGGCAAGGCCGAGGAGGTCGAAGTGGTCGACGTCGCCCAATTGCTGCTGGGCGCGCTGGATCGCGGTTCCTACACGTTGCCCGCCAAGGGCGCCGCCGCCGAGCTGGCCGCCGCGGCCGCACCGGCCCAGACCCCGGCCCCGCCCCGGAGCGAACCGGCCCCGGTGGCCGCCGCTCCGGCTTCGGCCCCC
>CAYXOM010000339.1:0-4368 GCA_964466565.1 uncultured Mycobacterium sp. | reverse complement strand
GTCAGCGCCTGGGTGCCGTCACCGACGACGGCGGTGTCGAAACCCTCGTTGCGCAGCACGATGGTGAGCATCTCGGCCAGCGAGGGGTCGTCATCGACGACAAGAATCCGTTGCCTCATGACCATCATGGTGACACCAGATCGGTACTTTTCCCCGCTGGAACACGCGGGGCGCGGGCTACCACGCCTCGGCGAGCCGGGTCGGGTCGACGTCGGCGGCCACCACCGACCACGGCCCGTGCCAGCCTCTCTCGGCCAGGCCGGCGTACACCGCCGCGGTGCGCTGCTGCAGACCGGCGTCGCGTTCGTAGGCGTCCCGGGCCCGCTCGCCGTCCTGTTCGGCCCGGGTCCTGGCCCGCCGGGCGGCCAGCCCGGCGGGCACGTCGAGCAGGATCTGCCGGTCCGGTTCGGGCAGTCCCAGCCGCCCGTACTCCAGGTCCGCGACCCAGCCGACCACCTCCCCGCCGGCGTCCTGGTGCAGGCGGGCGGCGCTGTAGGCGGCGTTGGAGGCCACGTAGCGGTCGAGGATGACCACGTCGTGGTCGCGGCGCAGGGCGCCCACGTGCCCCGCGGCGGCGGCCCGGTCGAGGGCGAAGAGCACCGCCATCGCGTAGACCGACCCGGCGAGGTCGCCGTGCCGGCCGTGCAGCGCCTCCCGGGCCAGGTCGGCGGTGACCGACTCGCCGTAGCGGGGGAAGGCGCAGGTGGCCACGGACTTGCCGGCGGACTGCAGGGCGGTGCGCAGGCCGTCGGTCAGGGTGCGCTTGCCGGCGCCGTCGAGACCCTCGATCACGACCAGCACGGCGCGGCGCCCGGGACCGTCAGTACCGGTAGTGCTCGGGCTTGTAGGGGCCCTCGACGTCGACGCCGATGTACTCGGCCTGGTCCTTGGTCAGCTTGGTCAGCTTGCCGCCGAGCGCTTCGACGTGGATGCGGGCCACCTTCTCGTCGAGGTGCTTGGGGAGCCGGTAGACCTCGCGGTCGTACTCGTCGTTCTTGGTCCACAGCTCGATCTGGGCGATCACCTGGTTGGAGAAGCTGTTGCTCATCACGAACGACGGGTGTCCGGTGGCGTTGCCGAGATTGAGCAGCCGGCCCTCGCTGAGCACGATGATCGAGTGCCCGTCGGGGAAGACGAACTCGTCGACCTGGGGCTTGATGTTGATCCGGCGGATGTTCGGGTCGCGCTCGAGGGCGGCCATGTCGATCTCGTTGTCGAAGTGGCCGATGTTGCCCAGGATCGCCTTGTCCTTCATCGCCCGCATGTGGTCGACGGTGATGATGTCCTTGTTGCCCGTCGAGGTGATGACGATGTCGGCCCTGCCGATCGCGTCCTCGACGGTGACCACGTCGAAACCCTCCATGAGCGCCTGCAGCGCGTTGATCGGGTCGATCTCGGTGACCGCCACCCGGGCACCCTGGCCCTTGAGCGACTCCGCGCAGCCCTTGCCGACGTCGCCGAAGCCGCAGATCAGCACATACTTGCCCCCGATGAGGACGTCGGTGGCGCGGTTGATGCCGTCGATCAGCGAGTGCCGGGTGCCGTATTTGTTGTCGAACTTGCTCTTGGTCACCGAGTCGTTGACGTTGATCGCCGGGAACGCCAGTTCCCCGGCCGCGGCGAACTGGTAGAGCCGCAGCACCCCGGTGGTGGTCTCCTCGGTGACGCCCTTGATCCCATCGCAGATGCGGGTCCACTTGTGCGGCTCGGTGGCGAACCGCTCCCGCAGCCGGGCCAGGAACACCTTCCACTCGGTGGGGTCGTCGTCCTCGGTCGGCGGCACCACGCCGGCCTTCTCGTACTGGGCGCCGCGCAGCACCATCATGGTGGCGTCCCCGCCGTCGTCGAGGATCATGTTCACCGGTTCGCCGGGCCAGGTGAGCATCTGCTCGGTGGCCCACCAGTACTCCTCGAGCGTCTCGCCCTTCCAGGCGAACACCGAAACGCCCAGCGGCTCCTCGGGGGTGCCGTTGGGGCCGACCACCACCGCCGCCGCCGCATGGTCCTGGGTGGAGAAGATGTTGCACGACGCCCAGCGCACCTTCGCGCCCAGCGCGACCAGCGTCTCGATGAGCACGGCGGTCTGCGTGGTCATGTGCAGCGAACCCGAGATCCGGGCGCCCCGCAGCGGCAGCACGTCGGCGTACTCGCGGCGCAGTTCCATCAGGCCGGGCATCTCGTGCTCGGCCAGCCTGATCTCCTTGCGGCCGTACTCGGCCAGGGACAGATCGGCGACCTTGAAGTCGATCCCGTTGCGGGACTCGGCGGTGAGCGTCATAGGCAGAAGGTTATCGGTCCCCGAACCGCTCGGCGAACGGGGTCATCAGCCTGGCCAGGTCGGCGGCGACGTCGTGGTCGGACTCCGGCGGCATCGACACGTAGCTGATCGCCAGCCGGACCACGGCGCGGGCCAGGACTGCCGCGTCGGCGTCGGGGGCGTGCACCCAACTGGCGGTGAACGCCGCGGCCAGCCGCTCCGAGCAGCGGGTGATGATCGGGGCGCTGTCGGTGGTGATGATGGCCAGCAGGTCGGGCTTGGCCGCCCCGGACAGCAGCGAGATCACCAGCGGGTCGGCGGCCGACTCGCTGAAGAAGGCGCGAAACCCCGACAGGAACGCGCCGTGCGGGTCACCGACGTTGCCCTCGATCGCCTCGGAGACGTTGTCGACGAGCCGGTCGGCCAGCCGCATCGCGTAACCCTGGGCCAGGCCGCGCCGGGAGCCGAACTCGTTGTAGATGCTCTGCCTGCTGACCCCCGCGGTGGCGGCGATGTCGGCCAGGGTGAGCGCCGACCAGTCCCGGTCGAGCAGCCGGGTGCGCATCGCGTCGAGGACGGTGTCGCGCAGCTGCTGCCGCGACGGGGCACTGGCCGCCGCGGTTCGTCGGGGTGACGGACCGACCGTGCGGCCGGCGCGATGCGCAGGCTGCAGGCTGCCGGCCATGGCCGCCGACCCTACCGCTCAGAGGCCGACGGTGGCGCGGAAGATCGTGGTCGGCTCGTCGGCGACGATCCGGATGGGCCCGTCGTCGGCGGCGACCCAGGCCGCCGCGCCGGCGGCCAGGGCGACGTCGCCGGTCTTGGCCCGCACCGTGGCCGAACCGCCGGTGCAGACCAGGATCTGCGGGCCGTCGTGGCGGACGGCGACGTCGGTCTCGTGGCCGACGTGCCCGGGACCAAGGGTCAGCACCGATGCGGCGAACTCGGTCGCCGGGGTCTGGTAGAGCACCTCGATACCGTCGGTGCGGGTGGCGACCCGCGGGTCGGTGACCGGGGTGAAGTCGAGCACCCGCAACAGTTCGGGCACGTCGACGTGCTTGGGGGTGAGCCCGCCGCGCAGCACGTTGTCGGAGTTGGCCATTACCTCCATGCCCATCCCGTGCAGGTAGCTGTGCAGGTTGCCGGCCGGCAGGAAGATGCCCTCCCCGGCCTTCAGGCTGACCCGGTTGAGCAGCAGCGCGGCCAGCACCCCGGCGTCCCCGGGGTAACGCTCGCCGAGTTCGAGCACCGTGCGGGCTTCGGCGGCGAACTCGACACCACCCCCGCGCACGTAGTTCACCGCGCCGTGCAGCACCGCGGGGATCAGCGCGTCGAGGTCGGGCTGCGGCGCGGTGATCCAGGTGGTGAACAGCGCCCGCAGGCCGTCGGCGTCACGGTCCGATCCGAGCAGCGCGATGGCCGATTCCAGACCTGGAACATTCAGGGCGGCAAGTAGTTCCGCTGAGCGGGCGGCCGGGCGGAAGCCGACCAGCGCCTCGAAGTCGCCCAAGGCCACGAGAAGTTCGGGTTTGTGGTTGCGATCTCGGTAGTTGCGTTCCGGGGAGGTGACCGGGACCCCGAGGCCGTCCTCGCGCAGGTAGCCCTCCGCGGCCTGCGCGGCGCTGGGGTGGGCCTGCAGTGACAGCGGTTCGCCGGCCGCGAGCACCTTGACCAGAAACGGCAACACGTCGCCGAACTCCGCCCGCACGGCAGGCCCCAGCTGACCCTCCGGGTCTGACTCGATCGCCGACAGCAGCGACGTCTCGCCGCCGGCGGTGCGCAGGCGGGCCGGGTCTCCGGGGTGGGCCCCCAGCCACAGTTCGGCCTCGGGATGAGCCGCCGGGCTCGGCCGGCCGGTGAACTCGGCGATCGCCGTGCGCGACCCCCACGCGTAGGTGCGGATCGCTCCGCTGAGCAGGTGCACGGTGGCGCTATCCCCCGGTCAACCGCAGGTAGACCGCGGCCATCTCGATCCGCAGCGCCAGCACGGCCAGTTCGGTTTCGGCGGCATCGGCCGGCGGCGCCGCACCCGGTGCCTCCTCGCCGCCGGGCGCCTCGGCGATGTCGCCGGCGCCGAGCAGCTCGACGTCGGCCAGGCCGGCCGTGCGGGC
>CAYXOM010000338.1:0-10113 GCA_964466565.1 uncultured Mycobacterium sp. | reverse complement strand
GCGAAGATGGCGTTGAGGGCGGTCAGGTCGGCTTCGGTGTCCACGGCGAAGCCGGGGCAGCTGTAGCCGGACGGCGGATTGGGCAGATCGACGATGCGGAACTCACCGGGATTGTCATAGAAGTACGGCGTCACGTGTTCCTGCTGTTCGGCCGAGACGCCCCGGTCCATGATCGTGCGCAGTGTCGGTGTCCGAATCAACTCGGTGGTCAGACCACGCGCGGTCACCTCGGGCGAGTGGGACGTGATCAGGTCGGGCGGTTCGGCGCCGGCCCGCACGAAGCTGGTCACGGCGCGTTCGACGTCGGCCAGGGGGAACAGCGGCCGGTCGCCGCACAGCCGGACGAACCCGTCGAGGCCGAACGACTCGGCCGCACGCACCGCGCGCTCGAGTACCCGGTCCTCGGATCCGCGGAAGCTTGCGACGCCCAACGAGGCGGCCAGGCCGGCCAGGGCGTCGTCGCGCCCGCGGTCGGTGGTTGCCAGGTACACCGGCACCGAGCACAGTTGCGCGCGGCGCAGGACCCGCTCGAGCAGTGGCATGCTGCCGACCGGCCGCAGGGCCTTGCCGGGCAGTCGCCTGGATCCGGATCGGGAGAACACGAGAATGCCGACTCGCGCGCTCATCGCTCCAGCACCCCCGCCGCCGTCAGCCGGTCCAGATCCGACCGGAGTGCCCACAGCGGCCTGCCGCAGCGATCGGCGATGTCGAGCAGGGGTGTGCGCCCGTCGGAGAGCGAGATCAGATCCAGCATGTCCCGCACCGGCGCGGTGCTGCCTTTGATGCTGGTCTGGGGATACAGACCGCGCCGGCCCAGCTGAGGTTCGCCGAGGACGGCGCACCTGGGTGTGCAGTCCGCCTCGAGCGCACCGACCAACTTCTGGTAAAAGGCGAGGGAATCGGCGAGGCCGGTGGCCGTGACCACCTGCCCCGGGGTGTCCAGGGAGGTGTGGTACTCGGGGTATTCGCCGTATTTCGAGCGCATGACCGACACCATCGGGATGTCGATGCCCGGCGCGCAGTACATGCTCTCGTCGCTGCCCCGATCGTGCCACGAGTAGGCCCGGAACTCGCCGACGACGTGTTGCAGCACGTGCCGGGCAATCCGGTCGGCATAGGTCTCGCCGGTGCGTGAGGGCAGGAAGGACCACGTCCGTTCGTCGCCCACGCAGGTGAGGTTGAACGCGGCCAGCACCCGGTCGCGCAGATGCTCGCGGTGGTGTTCCAGGACCGCGGCCGCCCCGATCATCTCCGGGCCGAAGATGAAGCGGTAGGTCAGGTTCCGCTCGGGCTGGCGGGAAAGCCAGTTCGCCAGTGCAACAGCCAGTACCGGGCCGGAGAGTTCGTTGTTGGCCATCGCGGGATGACAGCAGTAGGTCGAGAACAACACTTCCCGTTCCGAACCACCGGGGAGAACGAGCTGGCCGTAGTCCACCGAACCGGACTCGTGGGAGGCGTCGATGTGGACCCGGTAGACACCGCGTGCCAGCCCGGCTCGCTGCCGGTGGCTCAGGCAGAAGCCCCAGCGGCGTTCGTAATAGGAGGTGACGTAGGGAATCGCGTCGGGCTGCTCGGGCAGCGAGTACAGGTGCCGTTGTAAATCGTCGAGATCCATCAGTGCGTCGACGGCGGTGCTGTAGCCGACGACGTGCAGGGAGTTGTCGGTCACGTCGCAGATGCGCCGGCCGGCGGGGGTCTCGAGGTAGGCGCTGCGCAGGTGCCACTCCTCGGGCACGATCCAGTCGAGCACGCGGGTCCCAGACGCGGCATGCCTCATCGCCAGCCCGCCGAGTCGCTCGCCGAGGATGCTGAGGGTCTGGCGGATTCCCGGGCCGGCAAGGGATCGGGGGATGGGCCAGAGCCGCTCGATGAGGGCCATCATGTCCTCGCCGGCTGCCGCCAGTCCGGCGCGGTCGGAGAGAAAGCCATCCGGGAATGCCACGGTCTAGGGCCCGGTTCCGGTGAGCAGGTAGAGGCGGTTGCCGGAGGGGCGGATGTCGGTGAAGTCGGCATGGACGCGCTTGCCGAACCGGTCGGCGACATGGTCGAAGGCGGTGTCCGGCCAGCCGGTGACGTGCTGGATCGCGAGCGGGGAGTCCATCGCGTCGACGATGAAGGCCGCCGAATCGGCCAGGGCGAACACTTCGCTCAGGAACCGGTCCGGCGCGCGGGGATGGTCAAGGTACTGGAACACCCCGAGGAGGGGAAACCGGTGGCCGTCGGTCCATTTCGCAGAGCGCACGGGTGAGTCGGCCAGGAGCTGCATCGAGCACCGTCGGCCGGCGTGCGCGCAACCCTCTGCCCAGTAGTTCACCTCCCGGCGCGACAGATAGGTCGCCTCGACGTCGTTGCCTGCGGCCATCGAGAGCAGGCCCCACAATGGGCAGCCGACCTCGGCGTAGCGGTCGAAACCGCCGGTCCGTTCCTGCAGGTACTCCCACAGCGCCGCCGACCGGAAGCCGGAGAAACGCTTGAACGGCGCGGGTTGGGTGATCGAGCCGGCGATGGCATCCGCCGCGGCGCGTACGACGTCGACCTCACCGCCGCGGATCGCCGCAACCACCGCGGCACGCTCGAAACCGGAAGGTGCGGTGATGGAGTCGATGAGAGACAGAAGTTCCCGCTCGCCGCGACGGGTCTGCGCTTCGAGTGATCCCGCGACCCCGACAGACCAGCGGTCCAGCGTGCTGATGAAGTTCGGCGCGCAGAAACGGTCCAGAACCGTGTCCCAACCCCGGGGGTGGACGGCCACGGCGCCGGAGAACAGTTCGCCGATCACCGAATCGGGAAACCACCGGCGTTTGAAGACCAGCCCGCAGTGGCGGCATCGCCAGTTCGGGTGCTCCTGCAGGAGGCGGTCCTCCTCCCCGCCGAGAAGGAGCGCGAGTTTCTCCGAGTAGAGGTTGGGCTCGGGTATCGAGTCGCGGATCAGTTCGGCACCCCCGCACAGCGGGCAGCGACCGGATCCCTGCGTGCCGGTCAATCCAGGTCCCGCCAGTCAAGGGCCTCGTGGCGAGCCAGGCGGCGGCGTGCGTGGCGGCCCAGTACTTTTGCGTACTCCCGTGCGTCGATGCCCTGGTTGGGCCGCAGCAGGCACACGTTGTCCGGGTTCAGCGGTTCGCCGATCTCGATGTCGCGCGACGGGTAGACCGCCCGTCGGAAGGAGTGCAGGTGGCCGCTGTCGATTTCGCTGTGCACGGGGCGTTTGGCCGCGGAGCCCCGCAGAGCGGCGATCTCGTCGAGGGAGCCCAGGAGACTCCGCAGATCCCGGCTGTCCAGCGACAGCTGGTGGTCGCGGAAACTCCGTCCCTGCTTGCGGTCGGTGAAGTGAAACTCGAGAACCTCGGCGCCCATCGCGGCGGCGATCTCAAGGGCCCGGGAGCCGATGGTGTGATCGGAGTAACCGACTGTGACGCCCAGCGGCCGGTAGGCCTCCATGACCAACAGGTTCACGTCGGATACGCAGGTGGGGTACAAACTGGTGCACTGCAGCACCGCGAGCATCGATCGGTCGAGGTAGGCCGGACGGGAGGCCCGGATCTGGTCGACGGCCCTCTCGACTTCGGTGATCTCGCTCAGCCCGGTCGCGAGAATCAGCGGTCTTCCGGTGTCGGCCGCCGCATCGAGGAACTGCGGGGCGGTCAGATCTCCGCTGCCGACCTTGTAGGCGGAGATCACCGGGTCGATCCAGGCGAAGGCGTCGATGTCCCAGACCGAGGCGACGTAGGCGCGTCCGGCGTCCCGTACCCGCTGCGCGATGTTCAGGTGCTGATCTTCGGTGAGCTCGAAGCACTTGAAGTGCGCGTTGCGTTCCGGGCTCTCGCGGGCCGAGACCAGGGTGTCGCCGAAGTAGATCTGGAATTTGACCGCATCGGCGCCCGCCTCGACGGCCAGATCGGCCAGCCGGCAGGCGGTGTCGAAATCACCCTCGTGATTCCCGCCGATCTCGGCGATGAGGAGGGGCCGGCCCGGCTCAGAGTGAAGCTTCATCCTGATCGCAGTCCGTTACGGTCGCCGCGACTCCGACGGACCATCCGTTCGAGCCGATGCAGGGCTCTGATTGTCACCCGAGTGATCGCTGGCTCCTCCCTGTCCGGAGTCATCCGATGACCGAAGAAGCTACCCTCCTGGAACGACGCAGGCTGGTAGAAGCGGTATTCGTTACCACGCATGAGTCGTTGGTAACCGAACGGCAGGCAGTTCTCGGAGCTCTTTGGCCCCAGGTCCGGGTCCAGGAGGAGCCGTTCCAGTTCTTCCGGGGTGTCCGGTTCGTAGACGCAGTCAAGACCGCGGTAGTCGGCATCCCCGATCAGGATCGAGACAGCTCCGAGGTACGACGCCTCTGCTCCGATGCTGGAGTGGTAGGCCACCACACGATCTGAACCTGCCGCAAGTCCGTAGGAGTCAACCGGGCTTTCGGCATGCAGAACGGTCACATTGGGTGCGCTCAGCGAGTCCCACCAGCCCCGCTCCCGGTCTGAGAGCATCCTCATCCGAGGGTGCAGCCGGATGATGAGTTCCGTATCGGGTCGGTGGCACACCCACGAGGCCAGCCAGAGCGCGCCGGCATGTTGGGAATCGAACAGCGGACACTCGAACCCGTCTTCGACGGCGGCGTATTCGTCGATGCTCGAGATGAAGTAGGCGATCCGGCGGCGGTGATCACGAGGAATGACCTGGTCTCTGGTTTGGTGCTCAAGAAATTGAGTTTCGAACAATCGGTTCCCGCCGCGCTCTGGTGCGAAGTAGGCGGCCCCGATGGCCTCTCTATCGCCACCCGCCGTCTGCCATGCGTCGCGAAGGTCGCGTCGTGAGTGCCGCAGGCTGTGCACGGAGTGCTTGGAGTAGTAGTAGCGGTCTGTGGTGCTGACGATTTCGTGATGCCGGACCTCGACACCGGCCAGCCGCGCGGCCTCCGAAACGCCCTTCGAGATCGCGAAGCGGCCGTTGTACAGCAGCACCGTTGACGGAGCCCAGCGATTGATCAGTTCGACGGTGAGGAGGTAGGCCCGCCATGCCGACGTCAGCAGGAGGTCGACGACATCTCGGTGGGCCTCCACCTCCGGCGCCGAGTCCCCGAGATGCCTCACCAGAGAGGAGAGGGTTCCGATGCCGAGCGCGGCGCCGCTGATCCGGAAGTCGCGCAGCGCGTCCGGCGAGTCGATCCCCAGATGAGTACTGGAAAGCGTGGTCGCCAGGCCCGGCGGCGGCCCGGGATTGATCACCTGCACACCGTGGGAGAGCAAGATGGCCTCGATCCGCCTCACCCGCTGAATGCGGGACCGTCGGCCGACCCGGTAGACCAGCCTGCCGAACCGGATGTCCTCGGCCAGTGGAAACTGGTCGACGTTCTCGATGTCGAGGAAGGCGAATCCCACCCGGCGTCCGGCGTGCGCTTCCCGCAGACATATCTCGCATGCCGTCTCCAGCGTCGGTGTCCATGTGAAGGCCTCGACCGCGAGTAGGTCGAGGCCGACCTTATCGGCTGCCATCGAGCCCCTCCACCGGCGAATTGGCCAGGGATTGCGCGATTCTCCAGTCCAGATCCGTTCGGACGGCAAGAGCCGCGTACTGATCCAGCAAGACATGACCCATTCGCGTACGGGCGCCGCTCAAGGTCACGAGCCGGATACCTCCGCACTCCCGGAAAAGATCGTCTCGCTCCCTCCTGAGCCGGTCGTCGCTGCGGAGTGGTTCGAGGCCAAAGCCGTTGTGATGGTAAAAAACCTCCTCGTCTCGACGGACTCCCACCACGGTTCCGGCATCGAACAGCTGGAGAGTGTCGACGGCCTGCTCGATGAAGGCGGCCGAACGAAAGGGAAACTCGATCGTCAAGGTCATCTCGGCGTCGTACCGCCGTCCCCCCAGCGCTTCGGCCTTGAGAACGTCTTGGCGTGTCGCCGCCAGATCGACGTTGAGTGCGGCACGATCGGCGCCGCGATGGTGTACCCCCACGTGCCGCCCGAATCGCTCTGTCACATGTCCGAGAACGTCGGAGTCAGGAGAGGTGACCACCACTCGGTCGATGCTGTGGCACTGCAGGGCCGCCTCGATCGTCCAGTCCGCCAGGGGTCGATCCCCGAGATGCCGCAACGGCCGACTCCCGGGATCTGTTGCCGGACCTCGTACCGGCACGATCGCGATTACTCGGGGGCGTGGCAACCCCCGCTCGACGACGTGCTTGGCAAGCAACCGTCCGCGGGCACGCAGCAAAGCGCCCTCGTCGGCAGTGAGGTTGCCACCGTGCCGGCGGTAGGAGAACAGCGGCTCGGGGATTCGCAGCACCCGTTGCCCGTCGCTGACGTGCAGCCACAGGTCCAGGCCGTCCTGGCGATCGACCGTTTCGTCATAGCCTCCGAATGAGTCCAGGAACGACCGGCGCACCAGGGTGCACGCCCCGTGGGCGGGCAGGTCGGACATCGCGTCGAGGGCGTTGAAATCATGCCGCTGCACCCGGCGGATCGGCACACCCCGCGAGTCGACCTCCACGTAGTCGCCAAACACCAGCACCGCCGCCGGGTCGGAGGCGATCTCGGCCACCATCGCGCCGACCGCTGAGCGCTCGAGGTAGTCATCGGCGTCGAGGCGCATCACGAACTCACCGTGCGACTCGCGGAGGGCGAGGTTTGCACAGGCCGTCAGGCCGCGGTGCGAGAGGAGTCGGATCACGCGCACCGCGGTCTGGTCCTCCAGGCGGTCGAGCACCGCAACGCTGTCGTCATCGGATCCGTCATCGATCACGATGACCTCCAGGTGCGGGTAGTCCTGGCCCAAGACGCTGTCGACGGCCTGGCGGAGGAATGGGCCGTAGTTGCGGTTGACGACATAGACCGTGACCAACGGGCCGTCAACCGGGCTCGCCATTGCTGGAATCGCCTCCGATGAGTTCGTCGTGGGTTTGCCGACAGTCGCCCCGCCCAGCATAAGGACCGGGCGAGTGGGCCGAAGGCCGTGTCTACCCGGGCGTAGCCGCCACTCAGACGGTGCCTTGCGACTTGGTTAACGTACGCGCGCCACGGCCCCCGAGGAACTACTGTTCTCCCGTGGACATCCTCATCATGATCCTGCTACTGGGGATCGCCCTGATGATCTGGACCGGCGTCAACCGGCAGGTGGTCATCGTGCTGTGGATCGTCGCGCTGATCGCGGCTGTCGGTTTGTTCCGATTCCACGTCACCTCGCACCTGGATCTCAGCTTCTGATGGCCGACGTGGTGGAGCGGGTCGAGATCACCGCCGAGACGTCGAGGCAGAGCCGGTTCTGGGGAGCCACCAGCTTCTGGGGCCTGCACCTGTGGATGTTCGCCTACAGCTTCGTGATGCTGAGCGCTTTCTACATCCAGTTCGCCCTCGGCGAGTTCCCCTGCCCGCTGTGCATGCTGCAGCGCTACGGGATGATCCTGTCGACCCTGGGCGCACTACTCATCGTCATGCAGGCCCGGCGCGGCACCCTGACGACGGCCAAGTACTCGCAAGGCCTCGGAATGGGTCTGCTCGGTGCCCTGATCGGTGGTGCCGAAGTGTCGGTGCGTCAGATCCTGCTGCACATCAAACCCGGCGATCCCGGATACGGCGCTCCCGTGCTGGGCCTGCACCTGTACACCTGGGCGCTGGTCACCTTCGTGATCGTGATCGCCTACTGCGGCTTACAGCTTGTGCTCACCCCGCGCGGCATTCCGCAGGCCCCGCCGCCGGGCAGTCGGCTGCGCGCGGTGTCCACCGTCATCATCTGGATCTTCATCGGAGTCATCGCGGCCAACGTCGTCGCGATCATCTTCCTGGAGGGTTTCGCCTGGGTGCTGCCCGACGATCCCGACAGCTACACCCTGATCGACCAACTCACCGGGCGGTAGCCCCGACTCACGGGGGGATCGGAGATGGATCGCGGGAATCGAGACCGGGGCCGACACATCCGGCCACTGATGTTCGACGACCGGTGTGCGCAGTGCGGTGAATTCCTGGTACCCCGGGAATTCGGCACCGGTCCGGACACCTACCGGCTGCCGGCGGGCTGGCTCAGCAAGAATCTGCGGGCCGACCACGAGCACGAGACGCTGGTCCACGCCGGCTGCTTCGCCCCGCCGACGGCGTCCGGCCCGGATGCGCGGCGCTCGGTTCTGGGATTCTTGCGCCGGCGGCGCTGAACCGACGATGGCCGAGCCGGTCACGGCGAGTGGAGCCGATGACGGGAATCGAACCCGCGTATTCAGCTTGGGAAGCTGATGTTCTGCCATTGAACTACATCGGCGGAGGGTGCCGACGAAGGATAGCAACCGCCGCGGCGCCGCCGGGCGGCGATAGGCTCCCGGGGTGCTGCTCAGCGATCGCGACATCCGGGCCGAAGTGGCCGCGGGACGGCTCCGGATCGACCCCTACGACGGCGCCCTGGTTCAGCCCTCGAGCGTCGACGTGCGCCTGGACAGCCTGTTCCGGGTCTTCAACAACACCCGCTACACCCACATCGACCCCGCCCGGCAGCAGGACGAGCTGACCAGCCTGGTGCAGCCGGACGCCGGTGAGCCGTTCGTCCTGCATCCCGGGGAGTTCGTGCTGGGCTCCACCCTGGAGTGCTGCGGCCTGCCCGCCGACCTGGCCGGGCGGCTCGAGGGCAAGTCCTCGCTGGGCCGGCTGGGCCTGCTGACCCACTCCACCGCGGGTTTCATCGACCCGGGCTTCACCGGCCACATCACCCTGGAGCTGTCCAACGTGGCCAACCTGCCGATCACGCTGTGGCCGGGCATGAAGATCGGCCAGTTGTGCCTGTTCCGGCTGTCCAGCCCCGCCGAGCACCCCTACGGCAGCGCCGCGGCGGGATCGAAGTACCAGGGTCAGCGCGGGCCCACCCCGTCGCGCTCCTACCTGAACTTCCAGGGCTGATTCCCGGGCCCCGGCGGGGTGTAACGCCGCGGCCGGGCCCGGCGATGAACCGGGCAGCAACCCTGGGAGGCCCGGCGTGGAGATCGTGCTCGGCGTGTCGATGACACCCACCGCGGCCCGCCTCGTCCTCGTCGAGGGCCGAGAGGCCGACGGGCTCACCGTCGACCACCGCACCCTCGAAGCCGGCCAGCCGGCGTCCGCTCCCGAACAGGTCCTCGCCGCGGTCCTGGGTACCCGGGAGTCCGCGGCCGACGAGGGCCACCGGCTGGTCCTGACCGGGGTCGCCTGGAGCGACCACGCCGCGGCCGCCCGGCTGGCCGGCGCACTGCGCGAACACCGGGTCGAGGACGTGGTCCTGGTCTCCGAACTGCACGCCGCCGGCGCACTGGCGCAGGCGATCGGCCGCACCACCGGCGCGGCGCACACCGGGCTGGTCCTCGTCGAACCGAACGCCGCCACCCTCGCGGTGGTGCGCACCGACGACGCCGCCGTCGTCCGGGTGGCGACCCGCAGCCTGCACGCCGCCGACGCCCGGGCCGAACTGCAGGACCTGCTGGCCCCGCTGGCGGGTCTCGCCGAGCCGCCGGAGGCGATCTTCATGGTCGGCTCGGGCGTCGACGTCACCGCTCTGCGTGCCGGGATCGCCGCAGCCACGACCATTCCGGTGTTCGCCCCGGCCGACGGCGAACTCGCCCTGGCCCGCGGGGCCGCGCTGGCCGCGGCCACCGCTCCGGTCTTCGACGCGGCGACGGTCGCGGCGCCGTTCAACCCGGCTGATCCCTTCGCGCCGACCGCCCCGGCAGCGCGGGCTTGGGGTGACCCGGCGCCGACCGCCTACGGGTTCGGCGACGACGTCGACCCCGCGGTCACCGGCCAAGAGCCGGCAGACCGTTCCGCCGCGCGGCGCGAGCTGATGCTGTTCCCGCTGGCCGGCGGCGCGGTGGCCACCCTGTTGGTCCTCGGCGTCGTCGCACTGGTCCTCGCGGTGGCGGTGAGCCTGAGCCCCGGCCCCGACCCGGCCCCCGGCCCGACCGGTGGCGTGGCCCTGCAGTCACCGTCGCCCGCGCCCGAGACCATCCCGGCCCCGGTGCCGGTGGTGCAGCAGGCGCCGCGCACCGTCGTGGTGACCGCTGTGCAGGCTCCGGCCCCCGTTCCCCCCGCAGCGCTGCCGGCGCCGCCGGTGCCCGCGGCCCCCAGGATTCCGGCCTCGGCTCCGGCCCCGGCGGCTCCACCGGCG
>CAYXOM010000337.1:0-9252 GCA_964466565.1 uncultured Mycobacterium sp. | reverse complement strand
CCCCGACCTTGATCACCGCCACGCCGCCGGCCAGCTTGGCCAGCCGCTCCTCGAGCTTCTCTCGGTCCCAGTCGGAGTCGCTGGCCTCGATCTCGGACTTGAGCTGCTTGACCCGCCCGGCGATGGCCTCCTGTGTTCCGCCACCGTCGACGATCACGGTGTCGTCCTTGCTGACGACCACCCGGCGAGCCGTGCCAAGCACGTCGAGCCCGACCTCGCGCAGCAGCAGGCCGACGTCGGGGTTGACCACCTGCCCGCCGGTGACGATGGCCAGGTCATCGAGGAAGGCCTTGCGCCGGTCGCCGAAGAACGGCGCCTTGACCGCGACCGCCCGCAGCGTCTTACGGATGGCATTGACCACCAGCGTCGACAGCGCCTCGCCCTCCACGTCCTCGGCTACGATCAGCAGCGGCTTGCCCGCCTCGGCCACCTTCTCCAGCAGGGGCAGCAGGTCGGGCAGCGAGCTGATCTTCTCCCGGTGAAGCAGCACCAGCACGTCCTCCAGGACCGCCTCCTGGGAGTCGAAGTCGGTGATGAAGTACGCCGAGATGAAGCCCTTGTCGAAGCCGATGCCCTCGGTGATCTCCAGTTCGGTGCTCAGCGTCGAGGACTCCTCCACACTGACCACACCCTCGGCGCCGACCTTGGTCATCGCCTCGCCGACCAGTTCGCCAACCTCCTCGTCACGAGAGGAGACGGTGGCCACCTGGGCGATGGCGTTCTTGCCCGACACCGGCGTGGCCGCGGCCAGCAGCGCCTCGGACACGGCGTCGGCGGCCTTGGCCAGACCCGCGCCCAACGCGATCGGGTTCGCCCCGGCGGCGACGTTGCGCAGGCCGTTGCGGATCATCGCCTGCGCCAGCACGGTGGCCGTGGTCGTACCGTCGCCGGCGACGTCGTTGGTCTTGGTGGCGACCGACTTGACCAGCTGCGCCCCGAGGTTCTCGAAAGGATCCTCCAGGTCGATCTCGCGGGCGATCGTCACCCCGTCGTTGGTGACCGTCGGCCCGCCGAACGCCTTGGCCAGCACCACGTGCCGGCCGCGCGGGCCGAGGGTCACGCGGACCGCGTCGGCCAGTTTGTCGACGCCGGCCTCCATGGCCCGGCGGGCGGTCTCGTTGTACTCGATCTGCTTGCTCATGTCGGTCCCGTCCTTTTGGAAAATCCGTCCTTCAACGTGATCCGCCCCGGAAACCGCCCGAATCACGGGGATCTCCGGGGCGGGACACGCTCTGCTACTTGTTGACGACCGCCAGCACGTCGCGGGCTGAGAGGATCAGGTACTCCTCGCCGTTGTACTTGATCTCGGTGCCGCCGTACTTGCTGTAGATGACGGTGTCGCCCTCGGCGACGTCCAGCGGAATCCGCTTCTCGCCGTCCTCGTCCCACCGGCCCGGGCCGACGGCGACGACGGTGCCCTCCTGTGGCTTCTCCTTCGCCGTGTCGGGGATGACCAGGCCCGATGCCGTGGTCGTCTCGGCCTCGTTGGCCTGTACGAGGATCTTGTCCTCGAGTGGCTTGATGTTCACGCTCGCCACGATGGAGCCCTCCAATGTCGGATTACCGGTTGATGGGCACTCGGCCGTACCCTCGCGCCGTCGTCGCGGGAGCCGACTCGGGGGTGGACCGCCTGCCGTCTAGCACTCTATACGTGAGAGTGCTAGCACTCAAGAGGGGGCTGTGCGGGTTCGCCGACGGCGAATCGGGCGGGGTCGATCAGCAGGTGATCGGAGGTGTCGCCGGCCATCTCGACCTCGGCGATCCGTTCGGTGAAGTGCCAGCCGCCGCAGTCGCGGGCGGAAGAGTCACCGCCCTCCCGGGCGAATCGGTCGTGGTAGCGGCCCACCACGATGGGCGCCAGCGGCACGGCGCCTGTGGCCTGGACGACGCAGAACGTCGAGCGGGCGGTGGCGGCGTCGCCGTCGACCTCGACGATCGGGTTCAGCACCAGATGCCGGGTCTTGGGCGTGCCGGTGTCGGGGAACCGCTTGGTGGTGATCGCAAACAATCGCGCGATGGCCGCCGCCCCGGTGACGGCGGGCGTCGACGGCCCGCCGAACGCCGCGCGGTCCAGCAGGTGGCCGAGCCCTTCGAAGTCCCCGGCGTCGATGAGTTCGGCGTACCGATAGATCAGGTCGGTGATCGCCAGCCGGTCGGCGATGCTCATGCGACCTGGCCCCGCATCACCGGCAACCCGGGGACGCTCGCGACGTCCAGCGCCGACGGGGCCGCACCGGCGGCGACCAGATGCGCGGCGAACGAGGCGATCATGGCGCCATTGTCGGTGCAGAGCCGGGGCCGGGGCACCCGCAACGTCAGACCGGCTGCCGCACAACGCTGTTCGGCGAGCTCCCGCAGCCGCGAGTTGGCCGCGACGCCGCCGGAGATCAGCAGCGTGGAGACACCCAGGTCATTAGCGGCGCGCACCGCCTTGGCGGTGAGAACGTCGGCGACGGCCTCCTGAAAGCCCGCGGCGACGTCGGCCGGGTCGGCACCCGGGTGGGACTCGACGTACCGCGCCACCGCCGTCTTGAGTCCGGAGAAACTGAACGCGTACGGATCGTCGCGCGGCCCGGTCATCCCGCGCGGGAACACGATCGCCCCGGGGTCGCCGGTGCGGGCCAGGTCGTCGAGCGGCTTGCCGCCGGGGTAGCCCAAGCCCAACAGCCGCGCCACCTTGTCGTAGGCCTCCCCCGCCGCGTCGTCCACGGTGCTGCCCAACTCCACGATCGGTTCGGCCAGCGAGCGCACGTGCAGCAGGTGGGTGTGGCCGCCGGAGACCAGCAGACCGACGCACTCCGGCAGCGGCCCGTGCTCGTAGACGTCGGCGGCCAGGTGCCCGCCGAGGTGGTTGACGGCGTAGAACGGAACCCCCCACGCCGCGGCGTAGGCCTTGGCCGCGGCCACCCCCACCATCAGCGCCCCGGCCAGGCCAGGTCCGATGGTCGCCGCCACGACGTCGGGCCGGGCGATCCCGGCGGCGGCCAGGGCCCGGTCCATCGTCGGCCCCAGCGCCTCGAGGTGCGCCCGGGAGGCGATCTCGGGCACCACCCCGCCGAACCGGGAGTGCTCGGCCACGCTGGAGGCGACCTCGTCGGCCAGCAGGGTCACGGTGCCGTCTCCGGCCAGGGCGGCGATGCCGACTCCCGTTTCGTCGCAGGAGCTTTCGATGGCCAGGACGATCACTGCGAACCCCTGCGCATGGTGAAGGCGTCGGCGCCGCTGCCGTGGTAGTACCGCTTGCGGAGGCCGACCTGGACGAACCCCAGGCTGCGGTACAGGGCGATGGCCGGTTCGTTGTCGGTACGCACCTCCAGGAACACCACCGCCTCCGGGCCGGCATGGTCGAGCAGCGCGGTCATCATCGCCCGCCCGATGCCGCGGCCCTGGAACGCCGGGTCCACCCCGATGGTGTGGATCTCGTACTCGAACGGCGGGGTGCGGCCCAGGCGGGCGATGCCGGCATAACCCACCAGGAGGTCATCCACCCGCGCCGCGAGGTAGCGATTGTTCGAGGCCGCAAGTTCGCGCACGAACGCCAGTTCGGGCCATGGGTCGTCGCCGCCGAACAACAGCATCTCCAGTTCGGCGCACCGGCCGGCGTCGCGGCGGTCGAGGCGGCCGTAGACGACGTCGAGAGAACTGGTCAGCGCGCACCCCTCTCGGCGGGTGTCCTGGCGTCCGGGCGACGCAGGTACAGCGGAATCAGCGGCGCCGGTGCGCCCGACCAGTCGGTCACGGCCGCAACGAGTCCCGCCGGCGTAGGGTGGGCGAACTCGATGCGCGCCGGCACGCCGGCCGGAGCGTCGCCGGGCGCGCTGACGGTGGGGCCCTCGACCCGGAGGCCGTCGCGATAACGCGCCCAGTACCACTCCCGTCGGCGGGCATCGGTGACCACCAGGAACTCGCCCGCGGTCCCCGCCGCGATGGCGTCCAGCGAGCACACCCCGTGCACCCGGACTCCCAGCGCGTGGCCGAAGGCGGCGGCGCTGGCCATCCCGACCCGCAGTCCGGTGAACGGGCCCGGCCCGCAACCGACCACCACCGCCTCGATGTCGGCGACGCGCAGTCCGGCGTCGGCCACCGCGGCGACGACGTTCGGTGTCAGAAGTTCGGCGTGCGCCCGGGCGCCGACGGCGATCCGCTCGGAGAGCACCTCCACCACGCCGACGTGGTCGCGGTGCACCACCCCGGTCACCACCGTGGGGGTCGCGGTGTCAATGGCGAGAATCTTCACGGCCGGCTCCAGCGCCAGGTCACGGTGCGCACATCGCCCTCACCGGACCGCTCCAGCCGGACGTCGAGGTGGTTCTCGGAGAGCCGCTCGGCCAGGCCCGCACCCCACTCCACCACCACGACCGCGTCGTCGAGATCGGTGTCGAGATCCAGCGAGTCAAGTTCGGCGAGCAGATCGGTCCCGGCCTCCAGCAGCCGGTAGACGTCGACGTGCACCATCGCGGGGTCCGGGGGCCGGCGCGCGCGGTGCAACCGGGCCAGGACGAAGGTCGGCGAGGTGATCGGTCCCTCGACGTCCATGCCCTCGGCGATACCCCTGGCCAGCACGGTCTTGCCGGCGCCGAGCGGACCGGAGAGCACCACCACGTCACCGGCCCGCAGCTGCCGACCCAGTCGCCGGCCGAGTTCGTGGGTCTCCTCGGCGGTGGCCGGCGCGGCGGCCCCCCCGACCCGGGTGTCGCTCACGTCCCGCGGTCCCGCCACCGCCGGGCGAATGCCACCAGCCGCGACGGCGCCGCGCGCTCCACCAGCGTCACCAGGGCGTCGTTGATCACGTCGGGCCGCTCCATCTGGACCAGGTGCCCCGCGCCCGGCACGATCACCAGCGTCGAGTCGGGCAGCGCCTCGGCCATCTCCTCGGAGTGTTTCAGCGGGGTCAGCAGATCGCGGTCACCGCAGGCGATCAGCGTCGGCACCCGGGCCAGCACCGCCAGCGCCGCGCTCTCGTCGTGCACCTCCAGGGCGTGCAGGAACTCCACCAGGGTGGCCACCGCGGTGTCGTGGATCATCGCCTCGGCGAAGGCGACGACGCTGGGGCTGACCTTCTCCGACCCGAACGCCGCGGTCTTGAGGATCGGCCGCAGTCCCGAGCGCACCGCGCCCCGGGTGCGGTGCACCAGGCCGGGAACGTAGCGGGTCGCGAACCGCACCCCCTCCAACGCCGGATTGGCCAGGATCTCGCCCAGCGGCGAGCGCGGCAGGCCCTCGGCCGCCGAAGAGATCAGGGCCGCGGCGACGATCCGCCGCCCGTACCGGTCCGGGAACTGCCGGGCGTGGGAGAGGACCGTCATCCCGCCCATCGAGTGCCCCACCAGCACGATCGGGCCGACCGGCACCATGACCGCCAGGATGGTCTCGAGGTCGCGGCCCAGTTGCTCGACGGTGTAGGTCTGCACCGGGGCGTCGCCGGACTGGCCGTGACCGCGCTGGTCGTAGAACACCATCCGGACCTGCTCGCCCCACCGCTTGGCCAGAGCGGTCCGCTGGAAGTGAAACGACCCCATCCGCAGGCAGAAACCGTGGGCGAAGACCACCGTCAGCGGAGCGGTCACCGGGCCCACCTCCCGGACCACCAGGGGCACACCGTCGGCCGTGGTGACCACACACCCGCGATCAGCCTCCAGCAGTGCGAAGTCCTCGCCCTCGTAGGCGTCGCGGATCTTGCGCTGCCGCAGGGCTTTCGCCGCCGAGATTCCCGCGGCGGTGCTCACCGCACCCAGTCCCGCCACCCCGGCCATCAGCCCGGCCCTGCGGGCGGCCTTGCGTCTACCGGCCATCGCCGGCGCCCCCGGTGTAGGTCCGGGCCACCCGGCCGCGCGGGCTGGTGACCACCTCGTAGTTGATGGTGCCGATAATCTCGGCCCAGTCCTGGGCGGTCGGCTCACCACGATCACCGGGGCCGAACAACACGGCCTCGTCACCCTCGCCGACGTCGGTGGCGCCGGGACCGAGGTCGACCACGAACTGATCCATGCAGATCCGGCCCACGTTGGGCCGCAGCCGCCCGTTGATCAACACGTCGATGCGTCCGCTCAACACCCGGAACACGCCGTCGGCGTAGCCGATCGGCAGCAGCGCCACGGTGGTGTCGCGTTCGGCGATCCAGGTGTGGCCGTAGGAGACGCCCTCGCCCGCCTTGAGCGACTTCACCAGCGTCACCGGACATTTGAGGGTCATCGCCGGCCGCAGGCCCATGGCGCCGCGCTGCGGTATCGGGCTCAGACCGTAGACCGCGAGGCCGGGTCGCACCATGTCGAACCGGAAGTCCGGCCGGGTCATGGCCGCCGGCGAGTTGGCCAGGTGCGCCGTGTCGAACACGACACCGCGGTCCCGGGCCTCGGCGATCATCGCGGTGAACCGTTGCGCCTGAAGGTCGTTGACCGGGTTGTACGGCTCGTCGCCGCTGGCCAGATGCGACATGATGCCGTGGGTGCGCAGCGCCCCGTCGCCGACCCCGCGCCGCAGCGCGTCGAGCACCTCGGGGTAGTGGTGAGCTCCGACACCGTTGCGATTCAAGCCGGTGTCCACCTCGACGGTGACACTGGCGGCTTGCCCGGTGCGCCGGGTGGCGTCGAGCAGGTCGGCGAGTTGGTGCGGCGAGGACACCCCGACGTCGATGTCGGCCTGCAGGGCGGCAGCGAAGTCGGTGCCCGGCGGGTGCAGCCAGGCCAGGACGGGGGCGGTGATCCCGTCGGCCCGCAGCTCCAGAGCCTCGGCAATGGTGGCCACCCCGAGTTCGGCCGCGCCGGCGGCCAGGGCAGCGCGAGCGACCTCGGTGGCGCCGTGGCCGTACCCGTCGGCCTTGACCACCGCCATCACCTGCGCGGTTCCCGCATGTTCCCGCAGGACGCCGACATTGTGGGCGATCGCGTCGAGGTCGACGACGACCTCGCCGTTGACGGCGGTGCGCGGTGTGATGTGCATGCTCATGTCGGGGACTGCAATTGTCCCAGAGTCGCAGCACGCGCCGCGAGCACCCCACCGGCGCGACGCTAGGATCACCGGCGTGCGCACGGCGGTACTGGGCTTCGGGGCGGGCGCCGTGTTGGCCCTGGCCGGTGCCGCGTACGCCTCGGCCGAGGGACCGGACGCCGGTGGTACCGACCCGGGCCAGACCGGACCGCGCTCGACCGCAGGGGTGCGCGCCCCCGACCGCGACACCGAACGATCGACGCGCGCCACCGGCCGCGGCCCGTCCGGGCAGGTCGCGGCGGCGGCGTCCGGCCGTCCGGCGCCCGCGCGCGCCGCCCGCGCCGGGGGAGGCCGGTTGACCACGATCTACCAGGGCACCCATTTCGCGATCCCCAATCCGTGGCGGCTGTGGCTCACCCGGGTCGAAGGCGAGGCGACCTTCACCGAGAATTCCACCTACGACCTGCTCGACGAGGATCAGAAGGACTGGAACAAACTGACCGGCATCACCTGGACACCGCTCATGCCCAATTACGACGCGGCGATGGTGGTCTGGCGGTACAACCTCGACAATTCGATGTTCGAGGTGGGCCCGTTCTTCAACGACGCCACCGGGTTCGTCTTCCCCACCCCGCAGGAGGTCATCTCTGTGCCCGCCGGAGCGGAGTTCGGGTACGCGGTGGACTACGACGGCATCGCGGTCACCTACGGCGGCCTGACCGTCCGCAAGGCGCGGCCGGAAGAGATCGTCCCGAACTTCTTCACCAGCGCCCTCATCACCGGGTGGTTCGGCGGCAGCGAGGTCGCACCCAGGACGATCTCCTACCACATCAGGATGCGCCCGTCCTGCCGCCAGTCGCCCTGAGGGCTAGTGCGCGAAGTGCTCCTCGGTGAAATGCCCGCCGGGTTTGATGGCGTCCAGGCTGGTCAGCACGGCGCGCAGGTCCTCCCACAGCGAGCGGGCCAGGTCGGCCGAGAAGCCCTCCCGGACCACCACCCGCAGCACCGAGACGTTCTCGGCGCCGGTGGGCATGGTGTAGGCCGGCACCTGCCAGCCGTAGGTGCGCAGCCCGGCCGAGACGTCGAACTCGGTGTAGCCCCATCCCGCCGGCGGGGCGTTCCCGGAGAGCTTGAAGGCGATCACCGGGATGGCCGAGCCGTCGGAGATGACGTCGAAGTGCCCGGAGGCGCGCAACTGGTCGGACAGCCAGCGTGCGGTGCCCGAGAGGGTCTGCATGACGTGGGTGTAGCCGGCCCGGCCCAGCCGCAGGAAGTTGTAGTACTGGCCGACCACCTGGTTGCCCGGCCGGGAGAAGTTGAGGGTGAAGGTCGGCATGTTCCCGCCGAGGTAGTTGACCCGGAAGACGAGCTCCTCGGGCAGGTGCTCGGCGCTGCGCCACACCACGAACCCGATTCCCGGGTAGGTCAGGCCATACTTGTGGCCGCTGACGTTGATCGAGACCACCCGGGGCAGCCGGAAGTCCCACCTGAGATCGGGGTTGAGGAACGGAACGACGAAACCGCCGCTGGCGGCGTCGACGTGCACCGGGACGTCCAGGCCGGTCTTCTTCTCCAGTGAGTCCAGCGCCGCGCAGATCTCGGCGATCGGTTCGAGCTCACCGGTGTAGGTGGTGCCGACGATGCCGACCACCCCGATGGTGTCCTCGTCGACGTGCTCGAGCACCTGCTCGGGGGTGATCACGTAGCGGTCCTGCGCCATCGGCAGGTAGCGCGGCTCGACCTCGAAGTAGCGGCAGAACTTCTCCCACACCACCTGGACGTTGGAGCCCATCACCAGGTTGGGGGTGCGGCCCTTCCAGCCGTTGCCGTCCTTGCCGCCGACTCGCTGCTTCCACCGCCATTTCAGCGCCAGCCCGCCGAGCATGACCGCCTCCGAGGACCCGATCGTGGACACCCCGACCGCTGTTGAGGCGTCGTCGTCGCGCAGGTTCTCGGCATGGAACAGGTCGGCGACCATGGCCACACACCGGGTCTCGATGGCGGCGGTGGCCGGGTACTCGTCCTTGTCGATCATGTTCTTGTCGAAGGTCTCGGCCATCAGCCGCTCAGCTTCCGGGTCCATCCAGGTGGTGACGAAGGTCGCCAGATTCAGCCGGGAACTCCCGTCGAGCATCAGTTCGTCGTGGATGAACCGGTACGCCGCCGCCGGTTCCATCGCCTCGTCGGGCAGCCGCAGCGACGGGATGGGGTCGGTGGACAGCCGGCCGGTGTAGGCCGGGGCGATCGACGGTGAGCGGTACCTGACGTGCGGCATGGGTGTCCTCCAGGGTTGCGGGTTTACAGGGTGGCGACGGCGGAACGGAT